>JAPLJZ010000242.1 GCA_026388335.1 Deltaproteobacteria bacterium | reverse complement strand
GAAATGATTGTGCGGGAAGGTGAAAAGATAACCATCACCGATCTGGATAAGATTAACTCCTTCTTCAAACAGCAAAGCCAACAGAAAACATCGCTGATGGCCGGATTTGCCGGAATGTTTCTATTGATCTTTTCCTTCGCCGTAGCCCTGCTGTTTCTTTCTCAAAAAGGGTTATCTGCGCCCGGAGATCCGGCCTCTCAGAATCGACTTCTTTTGTGCCTGACAGTGATCATGGTTTTTCAGTTTTTATTAATAAAGCAAGTGATCTTCTTTTCGGGCGCCATTCATCAATCGTTCCCGTTTTTATCAACAGAGACGATCCTTTATGCCGCTCCCTTTGCTGCCGGCACACTCTTGACCGGTTACCTTTTCAGTCGTCAGGTTGCCCTGCTCTTCTCAATATTTATATGTTTTTTGATTGCCTTCATGCTTCCATCACAGCAGACATACCTTCCTCTTTTCGCCTTTCTGGGTTTTATTATCGTTATCTACAAGGGAGATCACTTTCGAAGGCGCACAGTCTTCATAAAAATAGGACTTTTCTTGGGCCTCATGAACATGGTGACTATCCTTGCCCTGTCTCTCCTTACGGGTCAACAGGCGTCGTTCGATACGCTCTTGAAATTGATTGCCGGTTTCACAGGGGGCGTCATGAGCGGTATTATCGTTGCGGGCGTCGGTCCCATCTTTGAATACTTATTCGGATTTACAACCGAAATAAGGCTCCTGGAGCTCGCCAACCTCAATCAGCCTATTTTCCAGCGCATGATCATCGAAGCGCCTGGCAGCTATCATCATTCCATCATTGTCGGTTCGATGGTTGAAGCAGCAGCGGAGGCCATTGGCGCCGATTCCATTCTCTGCAAGGTCAGCGCCTATTACCATGATATCGGCAAAACAAAAAAACCTCTCTATTTCATCGAGAACCAGGGCAAGGGGGAAAACAGACATGATAAGCTTTCCCCCCGGATGAGTTCGCTGGTAATCATCTCCCATGTCAAGGATGGATGCGAACTCGCGGCAACCTGCAAACTTGGCCGGAAGATAACCGATATTATTCGCCAGCATCACGGTACGTCTCTGGTGGGATATTTTTATGAAAAGGCCAAGCGGGACAAAGAACCATCCATCCGGGACTTGCCGGAGAGCCATTTCCGATATCCCGGGCCGCGCCCGCAAACAAAGGAGGCGGGCCTCGTTCTTCTTGGGGATGTGATTGAGGCGTCTTCCCGAACCCTTGTCCAGCCGACGCCATCGAGGATACAAAATCTTGTCCGAGACAGGATCGATAAGGTCTTTATGGACGGACAGCTTGACGAATGTGATTTGACATTAAAAGATCTTAATCTGATTCAAGAAAGCTTTGTGAGGATTCTAAATGGGGTCTTTCACCACCGTGTGACTTACTACGATGACATACATGGTCAAACCAATAACGATAAAATCAAATCCGTCTATGACTATCCTGATCGAAAATCGGCAGAAAAAAATCACCTTAAACCGCAGGCAGATTCGCAATAGTCTCGTCCGGCTGCTAAAGCGCCTTGGGCTCGAAGACCGCGAACTGAGTCTGCTGCTGGTGGACAACGAGGAGATTCGAGAATTAAACCGTCTCTATCTTGGCAGGGATTACCCGACGAACGTCATCTCCTTCTCCATGTCCGAAGGGGCTTATGGCGATGTTAATCCCCAGTTGTTGGGGGATATCATCATTTCCGTCGAGAAAGCCGTGAGTGAAGGAGAAACCTCCGGCGCCAGCTTAAAGGAATCTCTTGATTTCCTGATGATTCACGGCCTTCTCCACTTGCTTGGTTACGATCACGAATCAGGCGACACACAGGAAGCCCGGCGCATGCAGGACAAGGAGGAAGAACTCTTTCTGTATCTCAATAGAAAGCACAGTAATGCTTGAATATACTGGATTCAGGGTCAAGCCCGGCATTAGGCATCTTTGTTCTCCTTCTTTTCTCTTCACAAATGAGCTGACCGGTGGTATTGAAAGATAAACGGAGTCAATGGAGGACTGTATTATGATCGGCTTTGATCGAATTACCTTTGATTCACAGATCATGGGGGGGCGTGCATGCGTTCGGGGCATGCGTGTAACTGTGTCATTGATCCTGAATCTGGTAGCCAATGGAATGAGCACAGAGGAAATCCTTAATACTTATCCTTATATCGAACCCGATGACATCAGACAATCACTTCATTACGCTGCGGCTGGCTGAAGATGAACTATATCCAGCCGCGTTCATTGACCCATGATCTTGGTTTTGCAGAACTCCTCGCAGCCAGTGGTGGCAAATCTCCCAGTGTAATCATATTCCGCCTTCGGAACATGCATCTGGATCGCGTCAATATATGCCTGAATATGATCATGGATATGCATGTCGAAGCGTTTGAGAAGGGTATCATCATAAGTGTAGATGAAGGGCTCATCCGAGTACGGCACCTGCCGATATAGTCAATAATTAGAAAAGGTCCATTAGCATTGAAAAATATTATGTTTTAGGTTGCGATGATTTTGACAGTACCCTTCCTGTTATCCACGAATCGCCAGACTCGACGAAGATGCGCGACTTCATATCGTAATCGTTGATTTTATTTCAACAGCAATCATGATATGCATAAACAGTTGCCGTCCCCCAAAACGGTCTATTTGATTCAAATTTAAGAAACATTTTCCCAGCATGGTCATTTTAAGCTCAAGGAGGGAATGAACATGAGATATTCAAAAATAATCGCCCATTTTATTTGTCTGGGTTTGATTGTTTTTCCCGGATTCCTGCATGCCGAAGAAAAACCCGAGATCTTTGTGCAGATGGGACATTCTTCAAGCACAGTCCCCTGCATCGCCTTCAGCCCTGATGGGCGATATGCGTTATCTGGAGGTTACGATCAAACCGTCAAGCTCTGGGATGTATCAACCGGTAGGGAGGTACGAACGTTTCTTGGGCATTTAAATGGCGTTAAGTCTGTCGCCTTCAGCCCTGATAGACGCTATGCATTATCTGCAGATTGGAATGGAATAGTCAAACTTTGGGAAATATCTACCGGAAAGGAGATAAGAACATTTAAGGGTGATATGTATGGCAACTCTGTTTCCTTCAGCGCTGATGGACAGCATGTTTTGTATGCAAGTATTAGTACAATCCAGCGTTGGGAACTGTCTACCGGCAGAAAATTGCAAACACCTGAGATACATCTTCAAGGCAGTACGGTCACTCCTGTCGCTTTTAGCTCTGATGGTCAATATGCACTGGCAGGTGACAACAAGAATATCAAGCTTTGGGAAATATCAACAGGCAGGGTGGTACAAACACTTCAGGGGCATTCAGACCATGTCTACTCTGTCGCTCTTAGCTCTGATAGCAAGTATGCTTTATCTGGAAGTGCAGATCATACTGTTAAGCTCTGGAATGTTTCAACAGGCAAAGAGATAAAGACGTTTCAATATCCGCAAACGCCTGTTGCCGTCGCCTTCAGCCCTGATGGGAGATATGCTTTGTCTGGAAGTTGCGATGGAATTCTATCCTCTTATTTCACACTTTGGGAAATGGCGACTGGTAAGGAGATAAAAACGTATCATTTTCAGGATACTGTCTCATCCGTTGTCTTCAACCCAGATGGGCGGTATATACTGTCATGCGGTTATCACATAGCTCTTTCGGAGGTATCCACAGGCAAGGAAATAAGGAGATTCCATGGATATTTGGGTCTACTTTCCGCCCTTGCCTTCAGCGCTGACGGCCGATATGCACTATCTCATCAGAATAAGACTTTCAGGTTGTGGGATGTTGCAATAGGCAAAGAGATAAGAACGATTCAGTATCCAAAGTATACACCTGCTGTCGCTTTCAGTCCTGATGGCAAGTATGCACTATCGGGAAGTGATGATAAGACTTTGAAGCTCTGGGATATGACTGCAGGTAAGGAGTTACGAACATTCAATGGGCATATGGGTATGATAAGATCCGTAGCTTTTAGTCCGGATGGTGAGTATGCGCTGTCTGGAAGCAATGATGGAACATTCAAGTGCTGGGAAGTATCTACGGGCAGAGTGATATGGACCTTTCAAACTCATTTGGATTTGGCTTACTTGGCTGCGTGGATATCCCCCGCTGCTTTCAGCCCTGACGGTAGGTATGCTTTATTTGAGTTTGGTTTTGACGGCGGCGGTCTTGGTTTTGATGCCGGTGGTATTAAACTTGTTGAAGTATCTACTGGAAGGGAACTGAGGACCTTTGGTGGGCCTCAAAGGGTTAGTTCTGTCGCTTTCAGTCCTGACAGCCGGTATGCGGTGACAGGGGGGTATGGCGGGGATATTACCCTTTGGGAAGTATCTACAGGGAGACAGCTCAATACATTCAAGGGAATTAAGAATTACATTAATTCTATCGCTTTCAGTCCTGATGGCCAGTTTGTCTTGGCAGGAAGTTGGGACAACACCGTTAGGCTTTTTGATATATCCACGGGCAAGGAAGTGAGAAGTTTTTTAAATCCTGCATCTGTTAAATCTGTCGCCTTCAGCCCTGATGGGCGATATGTGTTGTCGGGAAGCGGAAACGGAGTAATCAAACGATGGGATGTAGCCACGGGTAATGAGATATGCACCATTGCAGAATTTCCAGATGGAGAATGGATCGTGATCACTCCAGAAGGTTATTACAACTCGTCCGCCAATGGTGATAAATACTTGAATGTTCGCGTCGGCAATAACGTATATGGCATAGACCAATATCGTGCTACGTTTTATAAGTCGAAGATTGTTGATGCTGCGTTAAGACTCGGCGATACACAAAAGACAATTGCAGAAGTACGGGCAGATGAAAAAGAAAAACCGACCATTGCAACGATTCAAAATATTGAACCGCCGTTCATTGTGATCAAATCCCCTGAAGACGGCAAAAAGGTCGATTCAAACGATGCCGAGATAGCTCTCTATGTGGAGGACAGGAACCAGCCTATCAAAAAAGTTAAGGTCTTTGTTAATGGAAGGCTTATCACCGGGGAGTGGGGGCGCGGTATCAAGATCTCCTCGACTGTTCTTGACGCAGTAGGTGTCAATATTCCCGATGGAAGAAAAACCCTTGATTTGAAGATACCAGTTGCTCTGGACGGGGGAGAGAATCTCATAGAGATATCGGCTTTCAACGGATTCTCTGAGGGACGGAAAGCAATACGCATTTACTTATCGGAAGAAAAAACTGCAAAGAAGGGAGAAGTAATACTGCCCAATCTATGGATACTCTCCATAGGGGTGAATAAATACATGGACAAAAGGATTCCCTCTCTTTCCTATGCTGCAGCGGATGCGGCAGGAATTGTGGAGGCTTTCAGAACTCAGAAAGGGAGGCTATTCAGAGAGGTACACAGCCTTGTCATCAATGATAACAGCCTTATTAAGCCCACGTTTGACAATGTCCTCGACAATCTCAATTATGTGAAGAAAGCGGGACAAAACGATATCGTCATTCTCTTTATAGCCGGCCATGGGCTCAATGATGAAAGCGGTGATTTCTACTTCCTACCCAGCGATGCCGCAATTGCGGACGACGGCTCCATCAGGCGGTCGAAGGCAATCTCCTGGCGAGAGATAAAATCAGTTCTGGATATACCTGCAAAGAAACTGATCTTTGCCGATACCTGTCATTCGGAAGGGGTGAGCGGAAAGAAAACGAGGGGAGTGGATAATGACAAGTTTGTGAAAGAGCTTCAGGAGGCTAATGCAGTGATATTTACATCGAGTAGGGGCAGGGAACTCTCGCAGGAGTCGGACGCATGGAAACACGGGGCGTTCACCCATGCCCTGATCGAAGGGCTCAAAGGGAAAGCAGACTTACTCAAACGAAAAAGGGTTACCATGAAAGAACTTGACACTTATGTCTCCGAGACGGTTCCGCAAATCACCAACGGCGCCCAGCATCCGATAACCAATACTCCTGACGGATATGTCAATTTTACAATAGCGGTAATGGGGCAAGAAAAGTAATGATGATATAGTTTCGGGTCAAGGAATGGAGCCAGGTCTACTTTCTTGGCATATCGAAGATTTCAAATGATATTATGCACTTTTGTTAGCTCATATGGGTTGAGGACTCGTAGGTGTTGTACGTAAGAAACGCTTCCTAATACTTTTAAGCGGGATATCTCCTTAACTCAAGTCGCCCATATGTGTCGTGGTTCCGGCGGATACGAGCCGCGAATGCCCTTGATAACGTCGGGCGAGTGTATTTTGGGAGAGACAAAGAAGAGCGTGGTTAAACTTCTCGATAGTGCATGCGGGTCCATTCGGCGATGCGGAGACTTCCAATTTATGGTTGTCACTGATGAGAAAAATGGCGGCGATTTGAAAAAGATTTCGACGGAATCACAATTAACTAATCGATATCATTAATAAAAAACGGACATACTTGTTGCTGTCTGTTATAGCGGCTTTCTTAATAATATCGATATCTTACTCTCAAACGCCCCGGGGAATCTATCCACCCAGTGCGTCACATTTTCAACTTGAGCTGTGGTCTACTGTCCGGTGATACGGTGTCAAAACAAGAAGTGCCTCTTCAACTCGCCCGTTTTCCGCTTGTAATCCAGAACGCCAAAACAAAGAGGACGGTCAGGGCAGCGATGAGCGAATAGAGCGTGAGGAGGTTTGAGCCCGCCAAGACAAAGGTCGCCATCAAAGGGCCGACGCCGTTTCCGGCGAATCGCGCCGAATTCAGAAAGCCGATCCCCGTTCCACCCAATTCTGAAGCAAAACTGGCCATCACTAAGGGGATGACCACCGCAATAACTCCGGTCTGAAGCATCCTGATGGCGGCAAAGCTGATTACCCCTCCGGCAAAGAACAACAGCAACTGAAAGAATGCAGAGGCCAAGCATAATATCGCTATGACCCTTTTGAGTCTTGCCCTGGCGGTCAGACGGCTGATCATGTAGTTTCCGATGATGGCGGTTGCCGTGTACCCCATCATGATAAACCCTGCTGATTTTAAAGCACTCTCACCCACCAGATTAAACTGCTCCAACACATGGGGCAATATGCTTGGTAAAAAAGTAAGGTGGATGGTGGCGATGAAGCTTAACGCCCACCCCCACAGAACGCCTTGATTAAAATTGATTTTCCGATCAGGTTCCGACTCCTTCTTCTGAATGTCAACGATATAAATATGACACAGCACCAAGGAGACGCCGACTAAAAGAAAAGACAAGATGAAAGGGAACCGGTATCCGATATGCGCTGCGGCAAACGCCCCGACGGGCGGTCCCAGCAACTGGCCGGCGGTCATGGAATTTTGATACATACTCAGATTACTGGCCAAACGATCTTTCAACGATAATTGCAAAATCATAAAAATACCGATTGTGGAGGCGCCGCCGAGAGCTCCCTGGATCAGGCGCAGCACCAGCAGCATGGGCAGGCTATCCGTAAAACCCATGAGTAGAAAAATGATCCCGTTGAATAAAAAAGCCCCCTGAAAGAGAGTTTTTGGTCGGAATTTTGCGGTCAAGCTTCCCCAGAAAGGTGCAGCCGCAGCAGCGACAAAGGAATTTAAACCCATGATCAACCCGATCCAAACCATCGTTTCTGGAGGCTTGTAGGGGCTGATTTTGATGATATAGAAGGGCATGAATGCCATGACGACATTGAAGCTAAACGCCAAACCAAACTGCGACAGAGCAATGGAAATAATGCCCTTGCTTCCGTCTGAGGAAGGCAGGACATGTTTAAATAAAGGAAACTCTACTTTTTTCATAAGGAGAAACCACAATTCCGGAAAAGGCCATACACAGCGTCGGTGGAAGCGCTCCCTGATGCATCACAAAAATAGAAGTAATTTGAAAAAGATTCCGGCGAAATCACAATTAACTACTCTATATAATTAAGAAATAACGGACATCCTTGTTGCTGGCTGCTATAGCGGATTTCGTAATAATATCAAGTCCTTATGCTTGGACGCCCTGGGGGAATCTATCCACCCAGGGCGTCACATTTTCAACTTGGGAATAAGTAAGTCTGACCCCGTTATTCCCTATCAAGCGAGGCCGCCTTTTCTTACATGGATTTGGCGATGTGTTTGACCATCTGGCCGAATACCCCTGCAATGATTTCCTTTGATATGAAGTAATCGGGATGCCTTCTAAAGAGTTCCTCCGTAAGAAGCTTTGCTGAAGACTCAATATCGTGCGATTTATTGTATATTTCTGCGATCTGAGCGCGCAGTTTACTGGCTGCTTCAATAGTTTGCTGGGTATAATGGCGGGCTTCTTCCCCGCTTATATAACCGTAACGGTCGGCGCAGTAATAATCGACATCCAGATCCTTCATCTTTTCCAGGCTTTGCTGAAACTGGGTGTAATTTGAGTTTCCGGAGGGGAAAATAGCGTCGTCAATGG
>JAPLJZ010000070.1 GCA_026388335.1 Deltaproteobacteria bacterium | reverse complement strand
GGGCTGGTCTTCGCCGTTGTGCGTGTGTTCGGGGCGGCCGCCTTGGCCTGGGCTTTACGGTATTTCTGATATTGGCTGATCATGCTCCGTTGCTGCTTGTTCTTGGCCAGGCCGATGAGAACTTTCTTTGGCACGTTGGGGTCCTCCTGGCGGAAGAGGATCGGCTCCAGGATGCCGTGCTGGACCACGGAGGCGGTGAGTTCTTCCAGGGCCTGAGAATCAAGGTATTTACGGGGTTGGTTGGGGTCCGCCTGGAGTTCGGCCAAGGGGACGGAATAGAGTTGGTTGGGGGTGTAGGTTTCAGCGATTACCACAAGATACTCCTTTCTTCTAATCGAAAAGAATAATACATCATGGAACTAAACTGTTAGGTATGTTTGGACAATACACTGATTATTCTTACAGTCAAGAAGAAAGTAGGCACTCCGATTATTTCCTTGCATAAGCCGGAATGGCAGGTTAAATTCCTCACATACCCTTAAGGGAGTTATGAACGAAGAGGTGAAAATTATGGACGTGAAGGTAAACAAAGGGATGCTGTCGCTGGTGCAGGGGGATATTACCCGGGAAGAGACGGATGCCATCGTCAACGCCGCCAATTCCCGCCTGGCCGGCGGGGCGGGGGTGGATGGGGCCATCCATCAGGCCGGAGGGCCGTCCATCATGGAGGAATGCCGGAAGATCGGCGGGTGTCCCACCGGTCAGGCAGTCATCACCTCCGGGGGCGCCCTGAAGGCGAAGTATGTCATCCATACCGTCGGGCCGATCTACCGGGGAGGTGGACGAGGGGAGGCCAACCTGTTGCAGAGCGCCTATCTGGAGAGCCTGAAGCTCGCTTCCGCAAGAAAACTGAAGAGCATAGCCTTTCCCGCCATCAGCACGGGGGTTTACAGCTACCCCTTAGCCGAGGCCGCCCATATCGCCCTGAAGACGGCGGTGGATTATCTGGGAGAACACGAAGATATCGAAATGATCCGTTTTGTCCTCTTCGACCGCGGGACCTTTGACGTCTTTGTAAAGGAACTGAGAAAGATTATCTGATCACCGTTCCGTCTTTTTCGTCACGTCCCGTTTAATGGTATTGACCGCATCCTCCAGGACGGGAAAGACGTTTTCCCGGAGGTCCCCGGCGACGGCGACATACATGACATCGTCCCCGACCTGGAGCGTCCCCTCCCGAACCTCGGCGAGTACTTCGATAATACCGGGGCGGTTTTTCATCTCGATGACGATCTCGGCCAGGCGAGTGTGGTCGGCCTTTACCGTCAGCTCCACAACCGGCTTTCCATCCCGGGAAGTCCCCCGGACAACGCCGTTATGGCAGAGAATCATTCCCACCTCGTGATACCGGGGGTGTTGTTTGACTTGTGCTACTAAATCGGCTAAAGACATATCGGCTCCTAAAAAGATATTGTGGGCATTCAAAATTAGATGGTTATGCTATCGTGAACGGACAAAATACGCAACCCCATCCTGAGAACTGTAGATAAGGTAAAAAGGTATGCCGCCGCGTCGCCGCCCCCAATTCAAACCCCTGCCAATTGCTGATGTTCTTCAGAAGATCATGAAAAAACAGGGGATTCCTGTTGCCGGGGCAAGCACATCCCTGCGACGGGTATGGAGTGAAGCGGTGGGACCCCAGATTGCCGCCCAGACCCTGCCGGAGCAAATCAGGAGAGGCGTCCTTTCCGTCAAGGTGGCCTCTTCGGTCTGGATGCACCAGCTTCAGTTCCTGAAGAAAGACATTATCCAGAAGTTCAACAGCCTCTATGGAGAAGGAACGGTTCAGACACTGCATTTTTACATCGGCGAGGTCCCGGCAAGCCAGCCCGGGAGCGATCCTATCGTTCCTTTGTCCACATGGATGTCTTTCCTCAAGGAGCGGGATGAACGCCTCATGGCGGAAAGCCTCGCTGCCATCAACGATCCGGAGCTGAAGGATATCCTGCAACGGGTAATGATCAGGGAAATCAGCCGGCGCCGGTTTCTGCAGCGACGCAGAGGTCGTTGAAAACATCTTGCATCGCGGGGGTATAGACGCCGTCCTCCCCATAGATGAACAGGGGCGGCAAGACCGCCAATTCCTCCCCACCCGCAATGATGCCTTCCATCAAAACAAATTCCCCCTCCGTCTCCACGCGGGAATGGACCATCCGCAAGCGCTTGGGCTCTACCTGGAAACGTCGCATCTGGAAAATCAACTCCGCCAGGCGGTGGGCCGGATAGATCAGAAAAATACGTCCGGAAGCTCGCACGGCGCAGGCGGCGGCTTGGATGAAATCCCCGACGGACCCATGAATCTCGTGCCTGGCCTGGGCCTTCTCGGGGAGGGGATTGATCTTTCCCGATTGCAACTTGCGGTAGGGGGGGTTAAAGGTCACGGTGTCAAAGGAGCGGGGGGTGATGTATTGTCCGATGGAACGGATATCCCCTTCGATAATCTCGATCTGATTGGACAGTCCGTTAAGAGCCAATGTCCGCCTGGCCATGTCGGCAAGCTCGGGCTGGATTTCGATCCCCGTAACCCGGGAGCATCCCCAGCGATGGTACAGGAGCAGGGGAATCACGGCGCTCCCCGTTCCCAAGTCCAGGAGGGCATCCCCTTTCTTCATGCGGACAAAATGGGCCAGGAGCAAGGCGTCTAAGGAAAAGCGATACCCCGTTTTTTTCTGGATAACCCGAAAGCGCCCATCCAGGATGTCATCCGCCGTTTCCCCATCCCCGATCAGGCTATTGTCGCCGCAGGCAGATTCCATGTTCATAAATGATTCCGAAAAATATGGATAAACCCTTATTTATTGGAGACTTAAATGAGATGGACGAAAAGGCCGCTCCGGAGTTTGGGTTCAAACCACGTCGACTTGGGGGGCATGACCAGGCCGGCGTCCGCTACGTCCATAAGCTCGGGGAGCGTCGTGGGACACAGGGAGAAGGCGACGGCAAAGCGGTCCGAATCCACGAGACGCTCCAGTTCCTCCATTCCCCGGATGCCGCCGATGAAGTCAATGCGTTTATCCGTGCGGGGATCGGCAATGCCGAGCACGGGACCCAGCAGGTATTCTTGGAGGATCGAGACATCGAGGGAGCGCACCGGATCGCCTGCCGCCAATCTGTCTTTTCTAAAGGTGAGGCGCCGCCACTTCCCGTCGAGATACATCCCGAAATCATGCATTCTCTTTGGCGATCGGTCCGCGAAGCTGTCGGTAATCTCGAAATCCTTGGAAATCCGGGACAGAAAATCCTGAGGTTGCAGACCATTCAGGTCTTTGACCGCCCGGTTGTAATCCATGATCCGGAGCTGATCGTGGGGGAAAAGGACGGCCAGAAATGTTTCATAATCCTTAACTTCGGAAGAGGCAGGGTCTTTCTCCCGTCGCGTGCGGGCGACGGAGGCCGCTGCCGCTGCCCGGTGGTGGCCGTCGGCGATGTACATTGTCTGAACCTTGGCAAAGGCTGCGGTCAATTGATCAATGGTATCCGCATCGGACACGACCCAGGCCTCATGGGCGACACCGTCGGAGGCGACAAAGGCATATTCCGGCGGTGCCTTAACGATCCCCGCGATAATGCCGTCGATGATCACACTCTTTCTATACGTGATAAAAACGGGCCCCGTTTGGGCATTGACGGCATCCACATGGTTGATCCGCTCCAGTTCTTTGTCCGCCCGGGTGTTTTCGTGCTTTTTGATGAGTCCCGTCTCATATTCTCGGACGCTGGCCCCCGTGACGATGCCATACTGGCGATGCCCTCCCATCTGCTGTGAATAGACATAGAAACAAGGCCCCTGGTCCTGGAAAAGGATCTTGTCTCCCTTTAGTTTCAGGAGGTTATTTTTTGCGGTCTGGAAGATGGCTTGTTCTTCAACATGAGGATACCCCGGCAAGTCGATTTCCGATTTTTCCACGTGCAGAAAACTCAAGGGATTATTGCCGACCAGAGCCCTGGCCTCCTCGACATTGACAACATCATAGGGAGGCGCAGCGACTGCCTGCGCGTATTGCCGGTAAGGCCGGAGAGCCCGGAAAGGGGTGATGCGTGCCATGAATAAAGCCTTTCAAATGATATATGGTGAGATGTGGCGAGTTTTCTATCATACTCGCATCCTGAAATCAACGGGAAGGAAATCGCCGCTTATGTAAGGGGGAATCATCGCTGGACACGGACGGCCCGGTTGTCATACAGTAAGGACATATTACTACTTCGGCAACAGGACATGTCCAGAAAGTCCAAATTACAATAGAAAACGGAAGCAAGTATTTCTATTGACGGGGTAATATTCAGATATCGAGGAGGAAGTTTATGACGCCAACAAGGGTTTTTATTCATGGACTGGAAAGCACCAGCCAGGGTACGAAAGGAATCTATTTTCGGGAACGTTATCCCGAAATGATCATCGAGGATTATATCGGGTCTTTAGAGGCGCGGATGGAAAAACTGGAGGCCGTTCTGGCGGGGAAAGATAAGCTGATTCTCGTCGGCTCCAGTTTCGGCGGCCTGATGGCGGCTATTTACGCCTGCCGGCATCAGGCCAAGGTCCGGCGCCTCATCCTTCTGGCCCCGGCCATTAATCTTGAAGAATTTGAACCATATGCGGGGCAGGCCTTGACCATGCCCGTCCATCTCTATCACGGCCGCCAGGATGATGTGGTCCCCCCCGGCGAGGCCCGGGCGGTTGCCGAGCGGACCTTTCTTGATCTGAATTACTGTCTCGTGGAAGACGATCATTCCCTCCATGATACTTTTCCCGAAATGCCCTGGGAGGAGCTGCTCACTCCACCTGTAAAATAGGGGACAGCCACTGATTAACATGCGTATTATCAATCAGTGACTGTCCCTGATTAAATCCTCGGCCCTGGCTTTGAATTGATCAAGCAGCATGTTTGATTTCTTCTGTTTTGCTCTTTCTGGCTTCGCGGTATGATCTGGCCAGAAGTGATATGTAATGAGTTGCGACATGATCCTGTCCTGAATTCGCGAGGCCTTCGGACAACTGCATCATGCAGCCAGGGCAGCCCGTGATGACCCCGTCGGCCCCCGTCTTCCGGATATCGTCCATCTTGCGGCCGGTGATTGCCATAGAGGTTTCGAGATGGGTAATGGTGTAAGAACCGCCGCTTCCGCAGCAGGCGTCAGGCTTTGCCATCTCTTTCAATGTGACACCGGGAATGGCGTTCAGGATGGTCCGTGGTTCCGTGAAAACCTTCATTACCTTTTTCAAATGACAAGGGTCGTGGTATGTAACGGTCGCCTCTACAAACCCTTCGGGGTTTTTGTACTCAATGACTTTCGTCAGGAATGTGGAGATGTCATAGGTCCGGCTCTTCCAGTACTCAGCCTTGGGGCCGTAGAGGGGGTCCTCCGAAAGGAGTTCACTGAAGCCGTGTTGCCAGGACTCGCCACATGATCCGCATGCCGTGACGATATAATCGGCACCGGTCTTCTCCATGACGTCGATGTTCTGCCGGGCCAATTCCCTGGCGCTTTCAAGGTCCCCGTGGGCGAAGACGGCAATACCGCAGCATTGCTGCTCTTTCGGGATAGCGATCTCCACATCGTTTTCCTTCAGGACATCGACGACGTCCCAGGCCACATCAGGAAAGATGTAGTTGAAAGCGCAGCCGGTGAAAAAGGAAACCTTCATCTTCCGGTTTTCCGCTTTGATGAGCTCTGGCGCCTGGTCGCGGAAGGGGGTTGCTGCCAGCCCCGGGAAGATCCTCTTGATGGAAAGACCCATGGTAAAACGGGGTTCATAGCCGGCATTCCCCGGGAGCTTGCGCAGGCCCATCCACTGAAAGGCGGCCCCGGCTTTCATGGCCTTATCAAAAAGGGGTTGGTTTTTCAAAGCTCCGAAAATTATCTTCTTGATGGGATGAAGTCCTGTTTCCCTTACCAGGGCGGCGCGCAGCGAAAGCATGATCTTGCTCACATCGACCCCGCAGGGGCAGTTCTGCATGCAGGAGGTGCAGACCAGACAGTTGAACAGCTTTTCATGCACATCTTCGTCTTTTAGATCGAGTTCCCCTTTCAAAATTGCTTCGGCGATGGACAGCTTTCCTCTCGCGTAGGCCCCCTCTTCCTTTTCCGTCAGATAGACGGGGCAGACGGCCATGCAGTTGCCGCACTTCATGCATTTCGCCAAGGCATCCTGTATGTTTTCCAGTTTGTCGTATGGTGTCGTTTTCATATCATGAGCCTCTTACGGGTACCATCTTGGCCGGGTTTAACATGTAGTCGGGATCGAGGGCTTCCTTGACCCTTCTCATGAGATTAAGACCGCTTTCGCCGAGCTCGCTTTTGAGGTATTTCATCTTGGCCATGCCAATCCCGTGCTCACCGGACAAGGTTCCCCCCAGTTTGAGGGCGGCGACGAAAATCTCATCCACAGCCTGGTGGACCCGCTCCATTTCCTCTTTGTTTCTGGCGTCGGCCAGGATGGTCGGATGGAGATTCCCGTCACCGGCGTGCCCGAAGGTGCCGATCTTAAGCTGGTACTTCTCGGCGATTTTCTGAACGGCTACGAGCATCTCGGTGATACGGTTCCTTGGCACCGTGGCATCTTCCAGGACGGTAGTGGGGCTGAGCTGGGCCAGGGCCGGCAGCGCCGCTCTCCTGGCAGCCCAGAGCTGGTCCCTCTCGGCATCGGACTGGGCTATTTTCACTTCGCCGTTGTTTTCCTTGATAACCTTCAATACCGCCTCCGCTTCCGAATCGACGAGCTGCTGGGCGCCTCCGTCAACCTCGATGAGGAGCACGGCTTCGGCGTCCGTGGGGAGGCCCACTTTCGCGTAATTTTCCACGGTCTGGATGGTCATTTTATCCATGATCTCCAGCGTGGCGGGGATGACGTAGGCCTTGATGATCCCTGTCACGGTGTTTCCAGCATCCTCGATCCGCTTGAAGCTGGCCAGCATTGCCTTGCGGAACTTGGGTGGGGGAATGAGTTTGGCGATGATCTCGGTGATGATCCCCAGGGTCCCTTCGGAGCCGACAAAAAGGGAGGCAAAATCGTAAGCGGTAACGTTTTTAACGGTTTTCCCGCCAAAACGGAAAATTTCCCCGGATGCCAGGACCACTTCCATCCCCATAATGTAGTGCTTGGTCACGCCGTATTTCAAGCCGCGCAGGCCGCCGGCGCATTCCGATACGGAGCCTCCCATGGTCGCCGTCGTCACCGTACCCGGATCGGGAGGATAAATGAGGCCATAGGGGGCCACGGCGTCATTCAGCGCCTGGATGATGACCCCCGCCTGAACCGTTGCGGTCAAGTTTTCCTGGTCCACTTCCAGGATCTTGTCCATCTTCTGAAAGGAGAGGACGATCCCTTTTTTCAGGGGGATGGTTCCGCCGCTCAAGTTTGTCCCGGCGCCGCGGGGGTAGATGGTCAGGTTCTTTTCTTTTGCCAGCATGACAATCTTTTGCACTGCTGCCGATGTCGCGGGCATGACCACCACATCCGGAAGCTGGCTCGGCATATCGGCGGTGGCATCATAGCTGTAGGTCACGAGGTCGGCCTTCTTGGTCAGCACATTGCCACAGCCAACGATATCTTCCAATCGCTTGATGATTGCTGTATCTAACATTTCACTTCTCCCCGTCATCTTAATTGACGTTCATTCGAACCGAATTTGTTGCAGTATATGTGATTGCCGCAGTCGCAAATAAAGACAAGGCCATCCAAAAAAAGTCTCTTCTTGAAGACGACCGTCGAGCAGTTGCGACAAACCTTGAAGATCGCCTCTCCATCAATTCCCTGAAACGCCGAGATTCCGACTTTTGATCTATTCTGTCCGTGATTTAATGTTTGTCTGTCCATAATGGGTTCCTCTTCTATGCCGGATTTCCAAATCTGAATCCGGTCGGCCTGAACGGAAATCGCGCAATGGCCACCTCGAAGAAATCCCCCGTGGAGAAAGGAGGGGGGGCCGGCTGGCGCAGCCGACCCCCTATGGCAACATCAGCATTACGCGCCTGAAACGTATTTTTCTTTGCCTGCCGGTTTGGCAGTATTGTGACTTAAAAAAACAATAGCTAACGCGATACCCAAATAGGTCATCTTTTCAGTCTGCATTAACTCGGGCGGGGAGTCGCCTCCCCGCCCTGAGCGAGCTGATCTAATGAAAAACCGTTTTAACCGTGCCTTCTTTCGTCACCATGCCTTTGCCTAAAATTCGCGACATTAGAGTGATGAGAACTGCTGCGGCAAATGTGATCCCGAGATAGAGAAGACCATCCGAATTGACGCCCTTCGCCGCTGCCGCCACAACAGCCTTGGCGACTGCGGGCGCCGCCTTCTCCACGGTCGGAATGATCCAGGTGAAGACGTAGGCCTGGAGCATACAGATGATGCCGACCACCGTGGTAAGGATCAGCGAATGCTTCAGGGTGAACCGGAAGATTTCTGACTCTTTGCCGACCATGTTAGTCGCCGCCGTGGCGACGGAGATCGACTGCGGGGAGATCATCTTGCGGCATACGCCGCCGCAGCTATTCGCATTGACGGTAACAAGAGGATTGATACCGAGCTGATCTGCCGTAACGGCCTGCAGTTTTCCAAACAGGGCGTTTGTGGACGTGTCGGAACCGGTCATGAAAACGCCCAGCCAACCCAGAAACGCGGCGAAAAACGGGAAAAGCCAGCCTGTGGAGGCGAAGGCATAACCCAGGGTGATGGCCATGCCGGAGTAGTTCATGATGTAGGCGAAGCCCAGAATCATGGAAATCGT
>JAPLJZ010000131.1 GCA_026388335.1 Deltaproteobacteria bacterium | reverse complement strand
GGAACGCACATTCCCTGGCAATTCCCTGTCCGCCTCGATATGGGAGCGCAGGGACCTGATCAGGACAAGCATCTCATCTTTAGCTGCGTTTTGCATTTGTCAGTATCTTTACCCGGTCTAAGATTCGGTTGGCAATATCCATCTTATCCATCAGGGGGACCTCTTCAACCCCCCCCTGGGGATCAAGAATCTTGATGATATTGGTATCGTATTGAAAGCCGGCCCCTGATTGATGGAGATCATTGGCTACAATGAGATCCATATTCTTCCCGAGGAGCTTGGCCCTGGCATTTTCGACGAGATCCTCCGACTCCATGGCAAAACCCACCAAGACTCTGTTTTCCTTCTTGGCCCCGATCTCGGCAATGATGTCCGGATTTCTTTCCAAATGGAGGGTCAGGGGACCTTTCTTCTTCTTGATCTTGGATTCTGAAAGCACGGCGGGCCGATAATCCGCCACGGCAGCCGCTTTGATGATCGCCGTGGTTCCCTCAAGGTGCGTCATCACGGCATCCCGCATCTCCAGAGCGCTTGCTACGGAGATGAAAGTAATCCCCCGGGGAACCGGCAGGGAAGACGGTCCACTGATGAGAATAACCTCCGCCCCTCTCCTGCCGGCCATTGTCGCCAGGGCGTAACCCATTTTCCCCGATGAATAATTGGTAATGAAGCGAACGGGATCGAAGGGCTCCCGGGTAGGGCCGGCGGTAATGAGGATACGTTCACCCCGCAGGTCCTTATCCGTCCATGCCGACTCGATGGCCTCCACAATATCGTCAATATCTGCCAATCGCCCCACGCCTTCTGTTTTGCAGGCCAATTCACCATATCCCGGCGCCACGAACTGGACGCCGTGCTTTTTTAATCTGGCGATATTTTCCTGAACAACCCCATGGGTGTACATATTATCGTTCATGGCCGGGCAGACGATGATGGGCGCCTTGGCAGCCAAGAGCACCGTGGACAGGAGGTCGTCGGCAATCCCCGTTGCCATCTTGCCGATAATATTGGCCGTAGCCGGCGCGACGACCATCACATCCCCATACTCCGCCAGGGAGATATGGTTCATGTCGTAGTGCTCCTGGGAAAACATATCGCTGAAAACGGGGTTCCCGGAGAGGACCTGAAAGGTCAGGGGAGAGATAAATTCCTTGGCATGCCCCGTCATGATCACCTTGACGGACACGCCTTTCTTTACCAGCGCCCTGGTCAACTCGGCTGCCTTGTAAGCCGCAATACCACCGGTTACACCAAGTACAACGCGTTTTCCTTCTGTCATCTTTTATATTTCCTTATCAATGGTCTTTGACTTAACCTTTGGTTTGACTATAGCAATTCTGCACACCAAGATCAAGGTAATGAATGCATCCTTTAACAGCTCAGGTATCGCTTGCAAAAAAGGGGAAAAATCACTATAGACTCGTCAAAACATCGCGTCGGGGCACGGCATGCGCGCCACTAATATTTCATCCATTAACGAGGTTGCCATGAAGACATATAAGATTTACTTTATTTCCGTACTTACGATACTTGTTTGTGCTTTATCATGGTGGTTTTTCGC
>JAPLJZ010000204.1 GCA_026388335.1 Deltaproteobacteria bacterium | reverse complement strand
CTCGTAGAATATCCCGACGGGGCCTTTGATGATGTCATTCTCAATCAGTGCCTTCAGGAAGTGCGCAAAGTGGATTTTGTCATTGAGGAATCGCTTCGAATAGGGAAGCGGGTGATTGTTGGGTTTCCCAATTTCGCCCATTTCCGCGCCCGACTAATGCTGGGTATGGGGGGACGCTCACCGATTACAGCCTCCCTCCCTTATTTGTGGTATGATACGCCGAATGTCCGGTTTTTGAGCATCAAGGATTTCCAGGTCTTCTGCGCTGCAAAAAGGCTGAGGATTCTGAGCGCCAATTTTCTGGGAAAGACGGGACCGGTCACTTTTTGGCCGAATCTCTTCGCACTGAACGCAGTTTTTGTACTGACAAAAGGAAAGGAAGGTGGGTAAAAATGAAACCTATCTATTTTGATTACGCGGCGACGACTCCCTGCGACCCGGAAGTAGTGGCGGCCATGTTGCCGTACTTTTACGACCATTTCGGCAATCCGTCGAGCATGCATGCCTTCGGTCAGGAGACCAAGGGGGCCGTCGAGGAGGCCCGGGAGCGGATCGCCGCCTTTTTAGGGGCGGCGCCGGGAGAGATCGTCTTCACCAGCGGCGGCACGGAGAGTAACAATATGGCCGTCAAAGGGGTGGCCTATGCGCGGCGGGGCAAGGGGAACCATATCATCACCTCCCCTATTGAGCATCACGCCGTTCTGGAGCCCTGCCACTTTCTGGAAAAAGATGGATTTGAAATTACGATCCTGCCGGTGGATGGCGACGGCCTCGTTGATCCCGACGATGTCCGCCGGGCCATTACCGACAAAACTATTCTTATCTCCATCATGCATGCCAATAACGAGATCGGGACGATCCAGCCCGTTGCCGAAATCGGCAAGATCGCCAGGGAGCGCGGCATTTACTTTCATACCGACGCGGTCCAGACCCTGGGACATCTGCCATTTACCGTGAACGACCTGAATGTGGATCTCCTGAGCGCTTCGGCCCATAAACTATCCGGTCCCAAGGGAGTCGGTCTGCTGTACGTGCGGAAGGGGACGCGGCTTACTCCGTTCATGCATGGCGGGGAGCAGGAAAACCGGCGCCGGGCTTCGACCCATAACGTACCGGGAATCGTCGGTTTCGGCAAGGCCGTAGAGATGGCCCAGAAGTACCGGGAAGAAGAGGTCCGAACCCTAACTGCCTTCCGGGACAAGTTGATCAAGGGTTTTCAGGAGAAAATGGACCAGGTGAAGCTCAACGGCCATCCGACGCAACGATTGCCCAATAATGTCAATATCTCTATCGCCCATGTGGAAGGAGAAGGGATGCTCCTCAGTCTGGATATGCTGGGTATTGCCTGTTCCACGGGATCGGCCTGCTCCTCGGCGAGTCTGGAGCCCTCCCATGTCCTTATGGCCATCGGCCTGCCCCATGAACTGGCACACGGCTCCCTGCGCTTCAGTATGGGACGGCCGACGACAGCGGCGGATGTTGACCGCCTCCTGGAGGTATTGCCTCCGGTAGTAGCAAAGTTACGCGCCATGTCGCCGCTGTATCAGCAGGATAGTAATGCGCCCAAGGCGTGTTAAAATTAAGGGATGATTTCAATTTCAACATAGAAAATGAGGATGCCATGAGTCAATACAGTGACAAAGTGATGGATCATTTCGCAAATCCCCGTAATGTAGGGGAAATCGAAAACGCCGATGGTATCGGCAAGGTGGGGAACCCGGTCTGCGGGGACATCATGAATCTCTACCTGCGGGTGGAAAACAACGTCATCACCGATGCCAAATTCAAGACCTTCGGGTGCGGAGCGGCTATTGCCACGAGTTCAATGGTAACGGAACTCGTCAAGGGCAAAACCATCGACGAGGCCTTGGCCATAACCAACCGGGCGGTGGCGGAGGCCCTGGGAGGGCTGCCGCCCATCAAGATGCATTGCTCCGTTTTAGCCGAAGAGGCCTTACAATCGGCCATTGACGATTATTTGAAAAAACAGCAGGATAAAGCATGAGCAAAAAGGTGGCCATAGCCATCAGCGGTGGAGTGGATTCCTCCGCCGCGGCCTGGCTTCTTAAGGAAGATGGACATGATGTCATCGGTGTCACCATGTGCCTGGGCATCCCTACGGCGGAAGATGGACCCGTCAAGTGCTGCGGTCCCAAGGAGATCGAGGACGCCCGACGGGTCTGTCAGAAAATAGGAATACCCCATTACGTTCTTGATTTTGCAGGTGATCTTGATGCTAAGGTCATTCGTCCCTTCATCGCCGAGTACCTGCAGGGGCGGACCCCAAACCCCTGTGTGGAATGTAACCGGTCCATCAAGTTTGGGACGCTCCTGCAAAAGGTGCGGGCAATGGGTTTCGAGTACCTGGCCACGGGGCATTATGCCCAGGTGGATCATGATCATGTCCCCTCCCGCCTGCGCGTCCCCCGGGATACCAGGAAAGATCAGACCTATTTTCTCTATGCGATGGGCAAAGAGGAACTGCGACATGTGCTATTTCCCCTGGCCAATTTTCATAAGGATGAAGTGCGGAAACTGGCCGCAGCGGCCCATCTCCCCACTTCGGAAAAACCGGACAGCCAGGACATCTGCTTCATCCCCAAAGAAGGCTTAGAAACTTTCATCAAGCTGTATGCCGAGGAAAAGATCCACCCCGGAGATATTGTAAACAGAGAGGGACGGGTGCTCGGTCGCCATCGGGGTCTACCCTTCTACACCATAGGACAGCGGGGCGGCCTGGGGATTAGCAATCCCGTTCCCCTTTATGTCCTGGCCCTTGATATTGAGAGCAACCGGCTTGTTGTCGGAGAAAAGCACGAGGTCCGGGCGACGGGGCTTATTGCCGAACGAATCAATATGCTGGTGGACAATCCCCCGGAGCGGGCGTCGGCCAAGATACGGTATGCCCATCGTGCAGCGCCGTGCCGGATAGATTGGAAAGATGCATCTATGGGCGTCTATTTTGATCAGCCCCAGGAAGCAATCACCCCCGGCCAATCCGTGGTCGTCTATGACGGCGATGTGGTTGTGGGGGGAGGCATCATCCGGGAGGCAATCAGGTAATCGGGGGACACCCCCCGATTATGAATAGAATTTAAAGGATTAACCGATGAGCATTGTTGAAAAGATTTTGCAACTGAAGAAAGAAAGAAACGCCGTCATCCTCGCCCATAACTATCAGATTCCCGAGGTGCAGGATATCGCCGATTTTGTCGGCGACTCCCTGGGTTTGAGTATTCAGGCGGCAAAAACGGATGCCGACGTCATTGTCTTCTGCGGTGTCCACTTCATGGCGGAAACGGCCAAGATCCTCTCTCCCGGGAAAATCGTCCTGCTGCCCGAAAAGGCCGCCGGCTGTCCCATGGCGGACATGATCAACGCCGACCAGCTCCGCGCCCTCAAGGCGGAACACCCCGGGGCTAAAGTCCTTTGTTATGTCAACACCTCCGCCGCCGTCAAGGCGGAGTGCGACCTCTGCTGTACCTCTGCCAACGCCGTCCGGATGGTCCGGGAGGGGCTCAAGGATGCCGATGAGATCATCTTCATTCCCGATAAATACTTAGCCGATTATGTGTCCGTGCAGACAGGACGTTCTTTTATCGTTTGGCCGGGATTCTGCCCCACCCATGCCCGCATCCTGCCGGAGAACATCCTCCAGGAAAAGGAACTGCACCCGGAGGCAGTGGTGATCGCCCATCCCGAATGCCCGCCGGAATTGCGCAAGTTAGCCGATTGCGTCACCTCCACGGAGGGGATGTGTCGCTACGTTAAGGAGTCCAAGGCTAAAGAAATCATCGTCGCCACGGAGCGGGGCATCCTCCATCGCCTCCGGAAGGAAAATCCCGAGAAGGTGTTCTATCCGGCCTCTAAATTTGCCCTCTGCATGAACATGAAACTGACGCAATTGGAGAAGATCCTCTGGGCTCTGGAAGATATGCAGCATGAAATCATCGTTCCCGAAGACATTGCGGACAAGGCCCGGACAAGCATCCAGCGGATGCTGGATTATAGTGAGTAAAAACGTCGTGACCGATCAAAGGATGGTGAATGAAATTACATTTGCTAGACATATATGGGAGATAAAATGACCAGAGGTATTGTTGTTGCTGTTTGTCACAGCGATCAGAAAGGGACCCGCAAGGCGCCCATACCGTCGGGTATCTTCATCGAGGATTACGGCATGTCCGGAGACGCCCATGCCGAACAAGGCATCCGGCGCCAGGTGAGCCTCCTTGCGGAGGGCAGCATCGAGAAGATGAAAAAGATGGGCATTGAGGTGGGGCCCGGCGATTTTGCTGAGAATCTTACCGTTTCCGGCATGGAGTTGCACCGGCTGCCTCCGGGAACGCGCCTGCGGGCCGGGTCCGAGGTCCTTCTGGAAATAACCCAGATCGGCAAGGCTTGCCATAAGGGCTGCGCCATCTTTGCACAAGTGGGGACGTGCATCATGCCCAAGGAGGGAGTCTTTGCCCGGGTGGTTCGGGGCGGCGTCATTTACACCGGTGATACCGTCGAGATGATTCAGGAGGATTGATGATCGTCATGAAAACTCTGCAAGACAAAGCAACCATGAATACGGGTGAAGAAATGGGCCTGGCTGCCCTTGTCGACAGCCTGTGTGTCACAAACAACGGCTTTTCCGGGGCCATGCGCCGGGATCAGAACGACCAGCCCCTTCCCTCCCGGGACGTGATCATTGAAATCGTCGAGGCCCTGCGCTCCGTCCTGTTCCCCGGATATTTCGGTTTTTCCGGCCTGAGGGCAAGCAGTGTCCACTTTCACGTGGGAGCTACCCTGGACCGCCTGCGCCCGATTCTTGAAGAACAGATAAAAAGGGGGCTCTGCTTTTCCTGTGTCCGGGGACACGATTCCATCAGGCCCCCCCATACCAGAGACTATTGTCCCGATTGCGATCATCGGCCCGAAGATGTCACCAACCGCTTTCTGGCCCGGCTTCCCGCCATCCAGCGCCTGCTGTCCACGGATGTCCAAGCCTCCTTTGAAGGCGACCCGGCTGCTTCCAGTCCCGATGAGGTCATCTTCTGTTATCCCGGCCTCCTGGCGATCACCAATTACCGCCTTGCCCACGAACTACACCGGCTGGAGGTTCCCCTCATCTCCCGGATGATCACCGAGTACGCACACAGCATTACAGGAATCGATATTCATCCCGGGGCGGACATTGGCAGATATTTCTTCATTGACCACGGCACAGGGGTGGTCGTGGGGGAGACCTGTGTCATCGGCGACCGGGTGCGCATTTACCAGGGGGTGACCCTGGGGGCCAAGAGCTTCAAGCTGGACGAAGAGGGCAAGCCGATCAAAGGCGTTCCCCGTCATCCCGTTGTGGAAGACGATGTGACCATCTACTCCGGGGCGACCATCCTGGGACGTGTCACCATTGGCAGAGGTTCCATCATCGGCGGCAATGTCTGGCTCGTCGAAAGCGTCCCACCCTTCAGCCGGATCTCCCAGGCCCAGACCCGGCAAGAGCATTACGAGCACGGTGCGGGGATCTGAATGGGGAAAATCATAGGGGGGACAGATTTGAAATCTGTCCCCCTTGAAAAAATAAAAAAAGATTAAGGAGAATTTAAATGGCGAGTGTAATTCTTAAAGAATGTCCCAAGGTTTACATCCTCGAAACACACCGTTCCAAGACACCTGATTCCACCCTTCATTTCATAGAGCGGATCAAGGGAACGGTTGGTATGATTTCCTACAGAAACGCCACGGAAGTGGACAGAATCGGGATCCAGGTTTTCACCTGCGATCGTATCAGGCCTGACGGTTCAAGGACAAGTCACACCGGCAAGGGCGTTTCTCCGATTCAGGCGCAGGTCTCCATCACCATGGAGTCAATCGAACGCTACTGTTCCGAATTCAAGGAGGAGTATCTGGATAAGCTTGTCCGGGGAAGTTATAATAATCTCAAATCTAAGTTTAACGTCCTTGATCCCCGGGGAATGATTCTTTCCGGGCTTAGCGATTATAATAACGACCATGAAATCCACTGGACATGGGGAACGGATCTGTCCAAACAAGAAGAGATTCTTGTCCCGGCATGCGCGGTCTATCATCCTTTCCATGAGGACCGAGTATTGATGATGAACACCCATACCAATGGCATTGCCGCCGGGAATACCATGGAGGAGGCGGTGATTCACGGTCTTGCCGAGGTCGTAGAACGAGACGCCTGGAGTATTGCTCAGTACACTCAACATTTCCACGATGCCATCTTTATCGAAGACGATCAGGAAAACGATTTCATTATCGGTATTTTTGAAAAGTTTGAAAAAGCGGGAATCGAAATCGTCGCTAAAGATCTCACCACTGATGTAGGGATACCTGTGGTTGCTGCTTTTTCCCGCGATTTGCTGCACCGGACCATGGAGACCATCGATGGTTTTGGAGCCCATCTTGATCCCAAGGTGGCGACGATTCGCGCTCTCCTTGAGATTGCCACGACCCGCGCCCTTTTTATCCAGAAATACGGACTTGAGGGGATGTGCGAAACGGCGCCTCTTTATCTGCAGCAAGGCGAAGATGAAAACTTCCGTTTCTACGCCTATAATCAAAAGGGTATCAAGGAACTCGAGGTAGGCTACAACGACGATATTTATGATGACGTTCAAAGCATGATTTCCAAGCTCCGGGCGCAGGGGTTGGATCGTGTGATCGCCGTCAATCTCACCAGGTCCGATGTGGACATTCCCACCGTCCGGATGATCGTCCCCGGAATGGAAACCTATTGTTTTGACAAAACTAGGATGGGGAAAAGGGCCATGAAAGCTCTCGCTGATGAAACTTGATTTAGCGGCGGATTTTTTGTGACTGGGTTACCGATGGACGAGAGATTATATACCGTCTTTACCGTCAAAGAGATCGTCTGTGATGGTGACGCCGCCCGGTTGAGCGATACGGGAAAAAGCGTCATCGGCGAAATATCTCTGAAGATCTACATCAACGGCACGGAATACGCCTCCCTCCTTTGCCTCAACCAGTTGACGGAAGAACTTGCCCTGGGGTTCCTCTACAGTGAAGGCGTTATTGATACGATCGACGAGGTAGCGTCCATAACCTATAACGAACGCCTTTTTGCCGTAATGATTGATCTTGCTCCCGGAAGATCCGTCGAAAAGTGCGAAAGTCTGCGTAGTGTCACGTCAGGTTGCGGGAAATGTTTTACCTACATCAATCCCCTCAAAAACGAGAAATTTCTGCCCGTATCAAGTCAGTACAGATTCCCTCTCCGCCACATCCTCCGCTCCATGAAGGAGTTCGAGCGGCGCTCCGATATTTACAGGGCGATTGGCGGGGTTCACAGCGTTTTGTTTCAACACGATGACTTTTCCGTTTTTAACGAAGATATCGGACGGCACAACTGTTTCGATAAGATCGCGGGCGTGCTCCTTAGAAACGATAAAATGAATATTATCGGCAGCGGCATGCTGTTCGTGAGCGGGAGGGTTTCTTCTGAAATCATCACCAAGGTCATCAGGCTCGGCGTCCCGGTCCTCGTCTCCCGATCAACGCCCACGGCGTCAGCGGTAAACCTCGCCAGAAAGTATAATGTAACGCTCCTGGGCTATGTGCGGAGCAATGCCGGGTACGTATATTCCGGGGCGGAGCGGTTGTTATTGGAAGACGTGTGATAAACTTATGCAAGCTGCTAAAAATTAATTCCGGAAAGCGGTTTTTGCCATTGACAAAGGCTCCTTCATCGGCGTTAATGCCTGGCTCGTCAAGAGCGTGCCGCCCTACAGCCGGACCGCTCCGGCTCGGATACGGCAAGCGCCTTATAAGTACAATGGAGGACCTGAATGGGGAAAGTTTCTTTTGATTGCCGCCTTTACCTGGTTACGGACCGCCGCTGGCTCGGCGACCGTAATCTGTCTGACGCCGTGGAAGAGGCTATCCTGGGCGGCGTCACGCTGCTGCAACTCCGGGAAAAGGATTTATCTTCGCAGGATTACTACCACCTGGCGGTAAAAGTGAAAAAGACGGCGGACAAGTATCACGTTCCGCTCATCATCAATGACCGTTTGGATATCGCCCTGGCCGTGGATGCCGCCGGCGTCCATCTTGGGTTGGATGATTTGCCTATCCCCGTAGTGAGGAAGATCCTGGGCAAAGACCGGATCATCGGCGCCTCCGCCGCCACCGTCGCAGAGGCGCTGCTGTTTCAACAACAGGGCGCCGATTATCTGGGGGTGGGGGCTGTCTTCCCAACGGCGACCAAACTGGGCAATGAACAGGTGGGATTTGCAGATCTCCGCCGGATAAAGGCGGCGGTCTGCATCCCCGTAGCGGCCATCGGGGGCATCAAGGCAGAGAACGCGCGGGACGTGATGGCAACAGGTGTGGACGGCGTCGCCGTCGTCTCGGCCATCATGGACCAGCGGGACATCGGAGCAGCAACACGGAAACTCGTCGCCTTGATCAATCAGGTTAAGGAAGAGACGGCATGAGCAGCGGGAGCCGTTACCGTTGGCCGGTCCTCTGGGCGGCATTTCTGACCTATCTTCTGGACAGCTATGACCTGATCGTCCTGGCAATCGCCATGCCCGTTCTCCTCAAGGTATTGAATATGACCTTGCCGGAAGGGGGGCTCCTGGGATCGGCTACCATGCTGGGCGCCATGGCCGGCAGCGTCCTCTTCGGACTTATCGCCGAAAATTACGGCCGCCGTTTTGCCCTCGTCCTGGCCCTGATATGGCTGGGAATCGGGATGGGAGCCGTTTATTTCATTCACTCCTGGGGACACTGGATGGTACTCCGGATGGTGACCGGCATCGCCATCGGCGGCATCTGGGGACCCTGCGCCGCCCTGATCGCCGAGCACTGGTCACCGGAATACCGGGGACGCGCCTCGTCGTTTGTTTACAGTAGCTTCGCTGTGGGCGCCGTCCTGGCCTCTCTGGTGGGGCGTCTAGTCCTGCGTGTGGACTGGCAGATCCTCTTCCTCATCGGCACCGTTTCTATTCCCGCCGTACTTCTCGTTCTGCACCTCATCCCGGACGATTCAGCAGGCCGGGCAGTTATCGACGACCGTCGCGGTAAACACCGGGTTGGCATCGGGGCTATTTTCCAAGGCGGCCTGGCCAAAATCACCCTCATGGCGACCCTGGTCAGCATCATCAATCTGGCCGGCTATTGGGGAGCCGCCTACTGGATCCCCACTTTTCTGACCAAGGAACGGGGGCTGAGCCTGACGATGATGGCCAGTTTTTCTATGGTCATGTATGTGGGCATGTTCTTCGGATTTCAGTTTTTCGGCATGATATCCGACCGCCTCGGCCGCCGCCGGGCCATGATCGCCGCCTTTGTGACCACCGCCGCCGCCGTGGCGGTTTATATCGTTGTCACCGACCCCGTTTTTCTCTTCTGGTGGGGGATGTTTGTCGGATTTTCACTATGCGGGGCCGGCGGCATCCTCGGCGCCTATTATGCAGAACTGTTTCCAGAGCATCTACGCGCCTATGCGGGGGGATTCTGCTGGAACATGGGACGGATCGGCGCCGTCGTGGCCCCTTATACCATCGGCTATATCGGGAAAATGTACGGATTGCAGACAGGTCTCGCCCTGACCTGCGTCGTTTATCTCCTGGGGGCGGCTATGCTCCTGTTTCTTCCGGAAACCCTTCAGCGAGGTAAGAAGTGAAGATAGATCGGGAAATCCGCATTGAGGATTATATAGAGACAAAGACGCTGATCCTGGGTGACGTCAATACGGGCAAGACCTATTGGACGAGGGAGATCCTCACCGCCATGTGCCGACATGGACTCGGCGGTCGGATGGCAATTATCGACATGGCACCGGAGATTCCTGAAAAAATAGCTATAGAAAGGGGATTGCCCGGCGCCGGTGGCAAGCTGAAGCCACCGGATGGACAGGGGATTCTTTATTTAGACGGTCATTTCGAAGCGCCCCGCCTGAGCTCAAAAACGGAGGAAGAAGCCTTGGCAAAAGCCCTGCGAAACCGGCAGAATATAACGGCTCTCTTTCCCAGGATGCACGGCCAGGGCCGGGACATCCTGTTTGTGAATGACATCAGCATGGTTCTCCAGGCCGGACAGGCGGAAGAGCTGACCCCATGGCTGGATGGGGCGGCTACGGTTATCGCCAACGGCTACTGGGGAGAGAAACTGGGCGGGGGCATCCTGACCCAGCGGGAAAGATCCGAAATGGGAAAACTATCTGTCTATTTTGAGATGAAAGGACAGGTATTAAAATCGGGAATATGATGAATCGCAAAGCCGTGGCACTGTTGTCCGGGGGGCTGGACAGCACCCTGGCCGTGAAGCTGATGATTGACCAGGGGATCGATATGACGGCCGTCCATTTTACGAGCGTCTTCTGCAACTGCACGCCGAAAACGGCGGGTTGTAAAATGCAGGCCCGGAAGGTCGCCGAGGAATTCAATGTCCCTATCCGGGTCATCCATAAAGGGATGGATTACATCAAAATGGTCGAGCGTCCGCCCAACGGCCATGGCAGTGGGATGAATCCCTGCATCGATTGCCGGATCTATATGCTGCGCAAGGTCAAAGAGATGATGCCCGAGTTGGAGGCCTCTTTCGTCATCACGGGAGAAGTTCTGGGACAGCGGCCCATGTCACAACAGCGCCACACGATAAACCTGATCGAGCGGGAGAGCGGATTGGCCGACCTCATTCTGAGGCCCCTTTCCGCCCTGCATTTCGACCCCACACGGCCGGAGCGGGAGGGCATCGTGGACCGGGGAAAGCTCCTGTCCATGTCCGGACGGACCAGGAAACCACAGTTCGCTTTAGCTGAACAACTGGGCGTCAAAGACTACCCATGCCCCGCCGGGGGTTGCCTACTGACCGACAAGGTGATCGCCACCCGCCTGCGCGACCTCTTTGCCCATCAGCCCGATTACACCCACACCGATCTGGTACTGATCACGATGGGTCGCCACTTCCGCCTGCGACCAGACGTCAAGGTAATCATGGGCCGCACTCAGGAGGAAAACGAGCGGATCACTATCTTGGCCGGACCGGAACAGTTCCTCTTCAGCCCGCAGAATTTCCGGGCACCGACGGCGCTGGCCATCGGTATGATAAACGACGATGACCGACGGATGATCGGTGAGATCATTGCGGCCTTCAGCCAAGATAATGAGCAGGTCTATACCATCCGGCAGCGGAGCAGGAAAGAGGGATTCCCCATGCTGGCGGTGGCGGAGAAAAAACCAAGAGAGGTCTATGATCTTTTACGAATTGGCTGAGGATCATCGCAGACGGAATGAAGGCAGGATAGTGGTGCAAAATTTCTTTCCAAAAAAATATGAATAATTCATACAAGTAAAGTGTTCGAATATATTCACTAATTTACGAAACATCAAAAAAAGTCGCCGATTGCATTTTTCCCTTGACAAAATCTTTTCAATGAATTAGGTACTATTCCCATCAAAACAGTGGACATTAAGTTTTGTGGTTGATTTTGGCAAATTATCAGTGAAAGGCCCCCAGAAGGCGGGGGTAACGAAACCATGAAGGATCATTTAACATTGCAGAGAGTCGCTACCGCGAGAGAGAATCGTCGTGAAGACGCTGCCCGCTTGCCCATGATGATGTGTTGTCCTATGCATACCCGCCGCCGGAACTGGGGAGGTTCGTTTATGTAATTCACTGGCAACAGTCATAGCAGATATATAAGACGACGAAGCCCACCAACCGGAAGCGATATGCAACGGTTGGTGGGCTTTTTATTTTTTTAACAACAAACAAATTAAAACACAGGAGGAAAAGAAAATGACGGAAAGAAGATTGGAAACATTGGCATTACATGCGGGACAGGAGAGTCCCGACCCCACGACAGGCGCCCGGGCCGTACCCATTTATCAGACGACCTCGTATGTCTTCAAAGACACCGCCCATGCCGCAAGCCTCTTTGGCCTTCAGGAATTCGGCAATATTTATACGCGGATCATGAATCCCACGACGGATGTCTTTGAAAAGAGGATCGCCGCCATCGAAGGAGGGACGGGCGCGTTGGCCGTGTCCTCGGGACAGGCCGCAGAAACGCTGGCGATCCTGAACATCACCCGGATGGGGGACGAGATCGTCTCAGCGGACAATCTCTACGGCGGGACCTATCAGCTCTTCCACTATACCCTGCCCAAGCTGGGACGGACGGTCAAGTTTGTCGATTCCAAAAAACCGGAGGAGTTTAAAAAGGCGATCACGGAAAAGACCAGAGCCATCTATGCCGAGAGCATCGGGAATCCCAAGCTGGATATCCCCGATTATGAAGCAATTGCGAAGATTGCCCATGAGGCCGGAATTCCTTTCATCGTCGACAACACCGTCGGGGTCGGATTGATCAAACCGATCGACTACGGTGTCGATATCCTGGCCACCTCGGCGACAAAGTTTATCGGCGGTCATGGCACTTCCATTGGCGGCGTGATCGTTGACGCCGGAAAGTTCAACTGGGGAAACGGAAAGTTTCCGGAGTTCACCGAACCGGACCCGAGTTATCACGGCCTGAAATTCTGGGACGTCTTTGGCAATTTCCCCGGCCTGGGCAATGTGGCCTTCATCATCAAGGCCAGGGTGCAACTGCTCCGGGATATCGGGGCGACTCTCAGTCCCTTCAATGCCTTCCTGTTTCTCCAGGGGCTGGAGACCCTGCCCCTAAGGCAGAAACAGCATTCGCAAAACGCCCTGGAGGTGGCAAAATTTCTGAGAAAACATCCCCTGGTCAGTTGGGTCAATTACCCCGGTCTGGTGGATCATCCCAGTCATGCCCTGGCCGTAAAGTACTTCGGCAGTCATTACGGGGCGTTGGTGGGATTCGGCATCAAGGGAGGATTGGAAGAGGGAAAGAAATTCATCAATTCCGTCAAGCTCCTCTCGCACTTGGCCAATATCGGCGACGCGAAGAGCCTTGTGATTCATCCCGCGTCAACGACTCATTCCCAATTGACAAAAGAAGAGCAGGAAGTGACGGGCGTAACGGAAGATTTCATCCGCCTCTCCATAGGTCTCGAAAACGTGGAAGATATTAAGGAAGACATCGATCAGGCCCTTAAAAATGCGGCTGCCTGACTTAAATGAAAGGGAGTAGAAAAATGAAAATATACGAAGACATTACCAAGACCATCGGGCGAACCCCGCTCGTCGAATTGCATCGAATGTCCGCCGGGACAAAGGCCCGGGTGGTAGCGAAACTGGAGTCCTTCAACCCCTTGTCCAGTGTGAAGGACCGGATCGGCGTAGCCATGATCGAAGACGCCGAAAAGCAGGGCTTATTGAAGCAGGGCGCCGTCATCATCGAACCGACCAGCGGTAACACAGGCATCGCCCTGGCTTTCGTGGCCGCCGCGAAAGGCTACCGCCTGATCCTCACCATGCCGGACACCATGAGTCTGGAAAGGCGGCAGCTCCTGGAGATTTTCGGGGCGGAGCTTGTCCTGACGCCGGGCGTCGAGGGCATGAAAGGCGCCATCAGCAAGGCAGAGGAACTGGCGACGACGATCCCCGGCGCCGTTATCCTCCAGCAGTTCAATAATCCGGCGAATCCCGAGATCCATAGAAAAACGACGGCAGAGGAAATCTGGAATGATACGGACGGCCAGGTGGATATCCTTGTCTCCGGCATCGGCACCGGGGGGACCATTACCGGCGTAGCCGAAGTGATCAAGAAAAGGAAGCCGTCATTCCAGGCTTTCGCTGTCGAGCCCGAGGCATCGCCGGTGCTCTCGGGAGGACAGCCGGGACCGCATAAGATTCAGGGAATTGGCGCCGGCTTTGTACCCCAGGTGCTTAACCGGGAGATCATCGATGAGATAATCAAGGTCTCCAATGAAAATGCCGGGATTGTGGCAAGGCGTTTGGCCAGGGAAGAAGGCATCCTGGTCGGCATATCGAGCGGTGCTGCCCTCTGGGCCGCTCTGGACGTGGCCAAAAGACAGGACAGTGAAGGGAAACTCATTGTGGTCGTTCTTCCCGATACGGGAGAACGGTACTTATCCACCTGGCTGTTCAAGGAATAGAGGTAGAGTTATCATATGGATCAGCAAGAGAGATATAAACTGAACGTCCAACTGGCGCAAATGCTGAAAGGCGGCGTCATCATGGACGTGACCAACGTGGAGCAGGCAAAGATCGCCGAGGAGGCGGGCGCCGTGGCGGTAATGGCTCTGGAAAGGGTACCGTCGGATATCCGCCGGGACGGTGGTGTTGCCAGGATGTCCGACCCGGCCATGATTACAGCGATCAAGGAAGCCATCACCATCCCGGTAATGGCCAAGGCGAGAATCGGTCATTTCGTGGAAGCGCAGATTCTGGAAGCGCTGAAGATCGACTATATTGACGAGAGCGAGGTATTGACGCCGGCAGATGAGGAATGCCATATTGACAAGATAAAATTTTCCGTTCCCTTCGTATGCGGAGCGAGAAACCTCGGCGAGGCCCTGCGCCGCATCGCGGAAGGAGCAGCCATGATCCGCACCAAGGGTGAAGCGGGAACGGGAAATGTTGTCGAGGGCGTCCGGCACATGAGAACAATGAACAGGGAAATCAGGCAACTGCTTAATATGCCCAAGGAAGAAGTGACCGGCTTTACTAAAACAAACGGAATTCCTTATGAACTTGCCCTGCATGTTCGTGAACTGGGACGATTACCGGTTGTCAATTTTGCCGCCGGCGGTATTGCCACCCCGGCTGACGCAGCTCTGATGATGCAACTCGGCTGCGACGGCGTCTTCGTCGGTTCCGGCATCTTCAAGTCGGCTAACCCGGCAAGCCGTGCCCGCGCTATCGTCAAGGCAACTGCCTACTATAACGATCCAGTCAAGGTCCTTGAAGCATCCATAAACCTTGGTGAGGCAATGCCCGGTCTTGAGATCTCCGAGATACCGGAGGGACAACTGCTCGCCGGGAGGGGCTGGTAAACATGATAGGCGTCCTTGCTCTTCGGGGTGGCGTTATGGTGAGACCGCTATCTTGGGCGACGAGGACAACTGCTTGCCAAATCAATTGTCGGAGACTATTTGCGTTGACGACATCGGGGAAGATCATAATCCCGGTGTCATCAACACAAATTTGCAGTAAAAGGAATGTTTTTGGTTTACGGAAACAGGCCCGCCATCCCCTCCGCAACTGCCTCGATGGGTACGACTTCAACATTATCGTTGAGATTGTAACGGCGGTTTCCCGGATAAACGACGGCAATTCGCTCCAATTGAAGATCTTCCCTGGCAATGCGCATGGAAGGAGTCAGACGTGGCGCATCCACTTTTTTACATTCCACGCCCAGTATCCGTCCGTTCTTTATGATCAAAAGATCTATTTCCGCACCATTATGGGTTCCCCAGAACCAAGCCTCATCGGGTTTTACTCTCTTGATGATTTCTTCGATTACATAGCCCTCCCAGGATGAACCGGACTTGGGATGGCTCAGTAAGTCATAATCGGAACGGATTCCAAGTAACTGGTGCAAGAGTCCTGTGTCCCGAAAATAGATTTTCGGCGCCTTGATCTGCCTTTTCTTGACGTTTTGATGCCAGGGTTGGAGCTGGCGGATCATGAATACATCCGTCATGATATCAAGGTAACGGCGGATGGTAGGCTCGCTGATCCCGAGCGATCTGGCCGGCTCGGCGGCGTTCCATAGCTGGCCATGATAATGGGCAAGCATTGTCCAGAAGCGCAGCAGGGATATGGCCGGAATGTTGATCCCCCATTGGGGAAGATCGCGTTCCAGAAAGGTCTGAATGAAGTTCCTGCGCCAGGCGACACTGTCGGCATCCGCCTGAGCCAGATAGGAAGGGGGGAAACCGCCGCGCAGCCAGTGAAGCTGCTGAAAAGAAGTTCCCAACTCCGACAGGCTGAAGCCGCTCATAGAAACCAGTTCGATACGGCCTGCCAGCGACTCCGACGCCTGTCGGAGCAACTTCGGCGCAGCGCTGCCAAGGATCAGAAAGCGGGCCGGCAGGGGCTGTCGGTCCGTCAGCACGCGCAAAACCGGAAAGAGATCAGGACGCCGCTGGACCTCGTCAATGACTATCAAATCCCGTAAACCTCCTAATGCGGTCATGGGTTCATCGAGCCTTGCCAAGTCCACGGGATTTTCAAGATCAAAGTAGTTGGGTGATTCCGGGGAGACCAATTCCCTCGCCAACGTAGTCTTGCCGCACTGCCGTGGACCGACGAGGGCAACGGCGCGACTTCGCTGCAGGGATTCCTTTATGGCTGTGAACAGTTTGTTGCGTGGGATCATGCGAACCACCTACCATGAATATGGAAAATGTCAATTTGTTTTTTCATGGTAATTCCGAAATTACCGTAACCGTCCATATGTTTTCATCTTCTAAAGAGATCATTTGTAATGGTGAGACCGCTATCTTGGGCGACGAGGACAACTGCTTGCCAAGTCAATTGTCGGAGAGAAACCTGCAAGATGCATTTCAGTATTTCCCGGTAAAACTGCCAGTTCGGCATAAATTGATCCATGAACGCCGTGAAACGGTGATTGTGCGTAGGTTCCAGGAGGTGCACCATTTCATGAACAACAAGGTATTCGAGGCACTCCCGCGGTTTCTTCGCCAGTTCGCTGTTGAGTCGGATGCTGCGCCGAGCGGAACTGCAACTGCCCCACTTGGTCTTCATCCGCTGTACGAAAAACCGGTCCACCTCTGAGTTCAGATTTTTTAATCGCCATGGCACCCCTTTTTCAAAATGGCCGACGGTTGTGAAACGCGCGCAAAGTCGTTAGGACTTTAAGGAGTTTTGATGAAGTTTCTATACTTTTCTTTGGGTTATGTCAAATCTGGAAGTGCAACAAGCATGACAAATTTCACATCCAAAAAAATATGAATAATTCATACGAATCAAGCGTACGAATATATTCACGAATATGCGAAACATCAAAAAAACGGCTGCTGCTGACCCGGCCATGATTGCCGCGATCAAGAAATCTCGGCGACGCAATGCCCGGTCTTGAGATCTCTGAACTTCCGGAAGGACAACTGCTCGCAGAGTGAGGATGGTAAACATGATAGGCGTTCTTTATCTTCAGGGTGGCGTTATTGAACACTCTCAATCTGATTGAGGGGTCTTCCGGTCGCAGGCAAACTCATGGCGATCATCACGGTAGAAGATACAAGCTGTGGTCAATTCTTTTCTGAGCTTTGTCCGGGCGCGATGCAGCCTAATTTTTGTCGCCGGGAGGGTTAATCCGAGGATATCGGCAATCTCCGCATCGCTCAGGCCTTCCAGTTCACTGAGGACGATGACAGACCGGTGTGTCTCGGGTAGCATCTGGATGATTTCCCGGATGCAGCCGTTCATTTCCTGACGTATAACCCGCTGCTCCGTGGAAGCCGTCACCTCACCGGTCCAGATGTTTTCATCTTCTTTGGTTTCCGTGATGGCCTCGACGGGCAGGAGTTTTCCCCCGGCGTGACGATTAAATGGATGACGAAGCTTATCGAGGGCGGCATTGGTTGCAATCTGATAGATCCAGGTAGACAAACTGGATTCGCCCCGAAATGTTTCCAATGCCTGACCGATTTTTACAAATACCTCCTGAGTCAGGTCTTCCGCTTCATTTTCTCCGACCATACGTGTCAGATAGCGGAGTATCTTTCCCCGATACTCGTCATAGACTTGCTGAAATCTTATTTCCCCGTTCTTCATCTCAATCCTCAACCTTATGTACCTATTGTATCATTCAATTGCTATGAACAACAGCAGGAAGCTGCTTGGCTATTGCATGATTGCTTAGTAAGATCACTACCCAGAAGTTTCAGGGCAAATTTGTCCATACTGGCGGTTGCTCCCCCCCTGACGGCTTTGGCGACTTCCACCGCCTCCATGATCTCGCTGCGGTCAATGCCCAATTCCAGCGCCCTGCCGACATGATATTCCAGGCAGGGGTGGCAATTTGCCCCTACGGATGCTCCCACCGCTAGCAATTTCTTCGTCCGATCATCCATATTCATCCTCCTTGTTTTTCCTTCATTTTTTCCATATCTACCTTCAGATCACCGATCTCTTTTTTCATCTCATCAAGATCGGCGGAACCGACACCACCGAAGCAGCAGAAACGCCGGTTACCCCTTCTCGACTTGAAAAACATACACATCGTTATGCATAAGGCAATACCGATGAGCGGCACTACCCACCACCATGCCCACACGGGCCACGACCCTCCACACCACCCGCACATAGCTTTCCCTTCTCCTTTCCGGTTCGATCAATTTTTTTGCAGGGTAATCGGCAATACTATTTCGCCGCACCGGCACCCTGGACAAAAGAGGACATCATTTCCATTTTGTCACCGCAGAATGACTGCATCTTTTCCATCATTGCCTTCTTGTCTTCTTCAGGCATATCCATCATGCTGCTGCATGGGCACATTGCGACCATCTTCTCACAACAGGCATTCATCTTCTGCTTATCCTCCTTCGACATGCCGTTAAAGAATCCTTGCATCATTGAACCAAACATCTTTTCCATTTCACACCTCCTTATGATTTGCTAACTTACCAACCTTTTTGTCACAAACACGCTCTATACGATCGCCTTTCCCATAAACCGCCTATTCAGAACACCCGCCACACCCGCACGCGGCAGCGGGTTCTTCGGCAGCTTTCCCTTGTTTCAAATCGGCAAGGACCTTATCGGCAACCTGGCGGGCAACACGTTTCCGCTCTTCCTCGGGGATGTCGTCAATATCGAAGATATCCGAGTATTTATTGTATACCGACAGGGCATCGAATTGGGCGATTTTGTCCTCATCGATGAGATTTTTTAGAATTCTGCCGTGGCAATGGAGAAAACACCCGTCGATGACCACGACCTTCGGTGCTTCCTTCATCCATTCGGCGATGGCAGATGTGGGAACCGTAAACATCTCACCGTGGCAACTGCGGCAGTAGGACCCTTCCTTAGCCACCAGATGGGCGGCAAGACGGGCAATCTCCCCACGGATGCAGGCGCCCTCGCAGGAAATCACGGGGATACTCCCCTCGTTCCGGTTCTGGTTACCTACACGTTCCCCAATAGGACAGACACCCTTTGGTTCGTCAACAACGATTGAAAATTTTGCTTTTGATTTCGTCATAACTCCTCCTTCTTATCTTTTTCGTATCTATAGACGAGGGGAGTGTGAAAAAAGATACATCCAAAGAAAGAATTATTCGATTATGATTTTGGAGGTGTAAAGTTCGCAATAACCGGGGCGCGGCCAAAAACCACAGGAAACGCCAGCACGCATCCTTGCGCATCGGGTTGATTGCATGGTTATGCCAAATCTTCTTTATCCTACAATATGAGTCTATTACGTCCCTTTAAGTCTTTGGCCGCCAGAATGCCGAATTTCGCGTTACTTCCTTGTTACTGCAAGGTGATGCTTCGGCTTTATTGAGGCAACAACTGGCCGCAGCATCTTTGCGACCCAGCATGGTGTTGATCACGGCCGCAGCACAACCGACACCGGCTTGCACAGAAAGCGCCTCGAAAGGACAATTCCGGCTACAGGCGCCGCATTCCATGCAGGCATCTCGATTCCGGACGGCGATACGCTTCCCGTTCATTTTGAACACCTCATGGGGACAAACTTCCAAACACATTCCGCAGCCGGTGCATTTCTCTCCATTGAGTTTCAGGGTGACAACATTCCTAAGGTAAATCATATTATTCATCTAAAACTCCTAAGCCATCAAGCGTGAGGCAATCCATATTACGAGGCCGCAAACCCCGGTTCCTACTTCCAGGGGCAATGCCCAGCGCATCTCCTTATTAACCCCGGATAGAGATGTATACGTGGAACACCCCGTGAAATTCATGGCCAGGTATGCCGTAAAAGCCGGAACGATCAGCAGCCAGGCGAGGGCTTCAATGCGTTCCGGCCATATGAGGAAATCATACCCCCTCATGTAGATGAGAAAAAAGGCAATGATCATCCCGATAAGTAGTCCTTTTGTCGAGAATGCCCGTCCGGGAAGATAAGGTAACAGGAGCGGATGGATCACCGCTCCTCCCAGTACGGCAGCCAGGAATGCCAATACCGCGAACGAACCATGATTCAAGGCGTTTGCCCAGAATCCGGAAGGACCTCCGATGCCGCCGATCAAGAAAAGTAAGGGCAGGATGATCAATGACGGCTTAAATGCTTCTACCAGCTCCACGGGTATCAGGGTGGCCCTTTCTCTCAACGTGAAAGTCTTAAGACGCATTTCGGGCGTGGCCTTGAAACCGGCATCCATATATGCCGGAATATCCGCTGCTTTTATTGGACCATAACGGATGCCAAATCCGGAGAGTTTTTTCACCATGTGGGCAGCCACACCTGGCCCCGCCAGTTGAGGAAGGATCAATGACCGGTGGCTGACAATCTTTTCTAAGCCGCTTGATTCTATCCTGCTTACCAGTTCATCTGTGCCGAAGGTTCCCTTTCCAGCGGCACACCAGACATTTATACCCTTCGTGTCGAGCGCCAGAATCCAAAGATTTTTCCCCGGCAGTGATTTCCGCAACTCATCAAAGCTCATCTTGTAATTAGCGGTCGCTAATACAGGTGAGTTGCTGTCCGGATTGCCGAGGGCATATAGCCCCGGATCAATTGCATAATCCATTCTCCCGACCCCCCATCGGGCTTTAACTGCTCCCCAGTAATCATGCCGGCGCAGTTGAGATGACACCTGAGGCAACCGGCCTGCGGGTGTAGAAACAGAACCGATAACAAAACTTTGGCTTAAACTTGGTGGACTTACCTGAGCCTCATTTTGCGCAGGCAGACAGCAGGCGGAATCGATACTAGGCGGCAATATTTTCATTTCATCCCCATGGCGAGGGGGATTATCGTTATTATTCATATTCTTATCCTTTCCCGGTAATTTTCGTCTACAGCTTAAACCGCATCGGCATAGAACCTGTCTTTGTAAATCTCGTAGCGAGCCCTCGGCAATGATCCTCCATGAGGAATAGCGATAAGTCAGCGTATAACCCCCGCGAGAACCCACAACCCCCAGACAACGAGTGACAAACCGGCCATCCGGCTGAGCCACTTATTGTCCGTGACCTTTTCCATGAGCATGAAGGCGGTGAGCGCTGCCATCCAAATCATGTTCATGACACCCAGCACAAAGGAGAGAATCATGAGAAGCCAGCAGCAGCCGATGCAGAAGAGGCCTGCTTTCAGACCCATGATCAGGGCGCCGCGTCGCCCCTCCCGCCATTCCGTCATCAGGAACCCAAGGGGAGAACGGCACTTGGACATGCACGCGTCCCGAAAGGGCGTCCATTGGAAGATCCCGGCGGCAAGAAGCAGCGAGCCGCCCAGAAGGGGGCTGGTAATAACCATGTGATGTGTGAGCAGGGCAGATAGATGAAGACCCCACTGGGTCAGCGTGGCCAAGCCGCTGTATGCCGTCCAGACGGCAAGGTATCCCAGGACGAAGAGCCAGGTCGGGATGAGGGGACTCTCTTCCTTGCTCCGCTGCCCGTTGACGGCGGCAAACATCATGATCATGGGGGTGGCAGCGGGAAGCATCATGGCCGCCATCATGATGGTCCACATGACGAACAGATGTAAAACATCCCCTATCCCCCAGTGCATCAGGCAGGGTTTGGTAATATTCATGCCCATTCCTGTCATGTTCATCGCCATATGAATCATGTATGCCCAGGCGAAAACAGTTATCATGGCAAGACCGGAAAATACGATTAACCGGTCTTTATGGAACAGATTCGCCATTTCCAAACTTTTCATCACCATTTTTTTCATCTTTGTCACTGCACCATCCAGGAAAATTTGGAGTACAGGGCGTGTGTCCCTTTCATGGAAAAGATGTGCCCGCTGTCATCGCAGCGGCTCTCCCCGAAAGCAATGACCTGATGAGAGGAGTGGATCATATTGAACATGTTATTGATCACGACATCTTTGTCTCGGTCTTGGCCCCGGATGTTCTCGATGGTCGTGTCGAAGATGCCATCGACCCACATCCGCTTCTTTCGTCCCTGATCCTCGAAATGGATGGGCAGATAGCGGGTGGGATGGCGTTTTTCAACGAACCGGCTGAGGACGACCCAGGGTCCCCCTTCCTGTCCCATCAGGATACGTTCGATAGCCTTACCCTGCGCCTGATTCGCCCGCTCGTCGATGTAAAGCGTCTCAATCCAACCGAATGAGGACATCTGCTGTGGCGTGTCGTAAAGGATTATGACGTTAAGATTGCTAAGGACGACGCCTTCAAATTCGCCCTCGTCGATGTGAATCGACCAGTGACCAAAACAGCGCTCATGGGTACAGAGATTTCTGAAGGATATATGTCCCTGGCAGACGATCTGGCAGTTGCAATTTTCAAAAAGAAGTCCTTTGACCCACCATTTCTTCGTAGTATTTGTTGTCTCCGGCATCTTCTTCATTTTCCTTTCCCGATTAACTTCATTGACGGCTGGGTAGCGTTGCAGCATTGCTTCCGAGAGCTTGATCACTCCACCAACATCAAGCAGTATATGTTTTGCGTTTCCGTCTTTTCCTTCAGCGCCTGGATGGGAAGCCTGTTATTCCGCGCCGTCTGGTAAACATCGATCCCGCACGATTCCATGGAAGGCCGCGCCTTGTGCCCGAAATTGCAGGAGACTCCTTTTAGTTTTGCGCATTCCTTGCATAAACCGCAGGGACCGGCGATATAGACAAAGGCCTTGTAGTACCCTTCTTTAAAAATCTCCCCTTCCAGTTCGACCAGCGATGTCATCAATTTATGAGTATGTTTTCCGCGGTCGGGAGCCTTCGGCGCTTCGATATGAAAGAGGATGGCCTGTCCGTAGCTGTCAAGGACCTTGCGCGTCTCTTCGGGCGTTGGCGTGTTCGGAGGGCAGCAGTGGCTCAAGCCGTAACCGCCGCAACCGAACTGGCATTTCAATCGGACCCAGGGCGCGGTAACCACGCTGGATGGGAGAATCGGTTGGGCATGGGTGAAGCCTATCGCCACTCCTTTTTCGCAATATTTCTTAAGATCGTCACTCGTCATATATCCACCTCATAATGTAGATCCTTTGTCTGCCTATGCCTTGACGGCGGCAACCTTGATGCTGGCGATGGACGTTGCCAGTTGCTCCGCCATTGCTTTCAGGGTATCGCCATCACCGATGGCCTCTTGCACCGCCGGATAGCTGACCAGTTCCTGCATGGGGAACAGGGTCTCGGCGATGATGTTCACATCCCCAAAGCCCGCCGCTGCGATCTTCTGCAGGTAGTCGTCTTTCCTTAGCGCCCCGGCGACACAGCCGGTGTAGGCAGCGACAGACTCGTGCAATGCCGCCGGCAGTTCTTTCAGCAAGACAATATCGGACACCATCAGACGGCCACCCGGCTTGAGGACCCGGAAGGCCTCCTGGAAAACCCGCCCTTTGTCCGGGGAAAGGTTGATGACGCAATTGGAGATGATAATGTCCGCCGTGTTATCGGCTACAGGGAGATTCTCGATTTCCCCCAAGCGGAACTCTACGTTCTGATACCCGCCTTTTCGGGCGTTCGCCCGCGCCTTGTCGAGCATTTCGGAGGTCATATCCACCCCGATGACCCGCCCCGCCGTCCCCACTTCCTTGGCGGCGAGGAAGCAATCGAAGCCTGCCCCGGCGCCCAGATCAACTACCGTTTCCCCAGCCCGCAGAGAGGCTAAGGCCACGGGATTTCCGCAGCCCAGACCGAGATTCGCCCCATCGGGCACGGCCTGGAGGTCCTCGGGGCGGTAGCCGACGCCTATACTGATATTTTCCACAAGGCTTTCACCCCCGCAGCACCCAGCAGACGGCAGACAACATGTTCCCGCTTTAGTAGCAATATTGCCGTAACGGTCCCGCACGGCCTTCCTGATTTCTTCTGCTTTCATTTTCCTATTCCTCCTAAGTTGCTCATAATGGGGCCAAGAAATTCCCTGACCCGCTCGGCAAGATTGTCAGCCTTGATTAACGTCAAGCAGCAGACCTCGCCCTCTTTTTCCCAACTGATCAGGGCCAACTTATCTCCGGCCTTGATGTTCCCTCGCTCCCGCAATTCCTTGGGGAGTACCATTTGCCCTCGCTCATCGACGCTGATCAGCGCTTCGATGCGACAACAACTCGTAACCCCGCTTGCGGATACACAACAGGATTCCTTCTTCTGATCTGTTTTAACCATTTTTTTACCTCACGTTGAATTTTCAGATTAGTGATACTTAATCAATTTAATCAGTCGAATCAGAATATAAGTAACGGTAAGACATTTGTCAAGTATCAAATGAGATTTTTTTATTTGTTTTTTAAAGGTAATTAAAAAGAGACAAGATCAAAAACTTGAAGCGGCGGATAACTTTCGGGTATAGGAAAGACATCAAACATAATCTTGTTCGCGCCAATCATTATTGATAAGAATTGAATTATTGATTGATAAAAACTCCCTTCATTCTCCCTCGAGAATATCATGCCGCCATCATGTGTTCCCGGAGCTTGAGGGCAACCGCCGGCGGGATCGGTCTGGATTTCTTCGCGGCGTAATCGAAATGGACGAAAGTCGTGACGGCACGGGCGCACAGCCG
>JAPLJZ010000200.1 GCA_026388335.1 Deltaproteobacteria bacterium | reverse complement strand
GTGATTAGGTAACACTGGGGATGTCTTTCCGCCGGGGAGGACATCCCCTTTTTTATCGCCTAGATGAACTTCGGGGGCAGGGCGGGGCCGCCTGCCAGGCCGAAACCCGGCAGGACGATCAGGGTCGAGGTCCCGTGGGCCACAACCCGGCCTTGGGCATCTTTTACCGTCGCCTCGGCGAGGCCGAGGGTCTTGCCCATCTTGATTCGCTTGCCTTCCGCCGTCAGCTTCCCCGCCTGGACGGGGGCCAGGTAATTGACCTTCAGATCCACTGTAGTGATTCCCGTCCCCTCCTCCAGTTCGCAGAAGGCGGACCAGAAGGCCGCCGTATCGATGGCGGAGGCATAGACCCCGCCGTGAACGTAGCCAAAGGCCTGCAGGTGTTCCGTATCCACATCCAGATCAACGATGGCGCAGCCGATGCCCATCTCCCGGATAGTCATGGACAGGTGCCGAAAAAAAGGACTGCCGCTAACCGTCTCCCGGACGGCCTGCACATAAGCTGGATTCAATGTCTTCAAAGAATTACCTCCTAAGTTTTCCACTTTTACTTCACGAGTTTGATCTCGAAGAGATGCGGCCACAGCTTCCCCGTGACGAAGAGGCGGTCCCCGACCGGGTCGTAGGCGATGCCGTTGAGGACGTCGACCCCGGAGCGGGCATCAAAGGCCGTCAAAAGACCCGCCATGTCCACCCAGCCGGTCACGCTGCCGGTCCGGGGATTTATTATGGCAATCCGGTCCGTCGGCCAGACGTTGGCATATATCGTCCCCCGGATGTATTCTAGTTCATTGAGCCCCGTGACTGATCCACCCTCATCCCGGACCTGGAGGCTGCCCACTTCCCGGAGCGTCTGCGGGTCGAGAAAGTGCAGGGTCGCACTGCCGTCGCTGACGATGAGCCGCCGGCCGTCGTGGGTGATCCCCCAGCCTTCATGGTCATAACGGAAGGTTTGGAGGCGCCGGAATCCGGCCCGGTCGTAGACAAAACCCACCCGGTTGCGCCAGGTAAGCTGGATGATCCGATCCTTGAAAACCGTGATTCCTTCTCCGAAGTATCGGTTTTCCAGTGGATATTCCTGAAGAATCCGGCCTGTCTTCATCTCTACCCGGCGTAGCGAGGACCGTCCCTCCCGGCCGGTGCCCTCGTAGAGATAACCGCCGGAAAAGGCCAGCCCCTGGGTGTAGGCGCCGCGATCGTGAGGATATACCTGAACGATTCTGTAACCATAGACGGGAATCGGTGCGACGGGCCTTCCAGGTTCGGCGTAAACAGTTGGGGAAGCTGAAAAAAAGAGGGATAATAAAAAAAGTAGTGTTCGGACCATACCATTATTCCTGATGTCAATATTCGCCTTGAGATTGAAACGCTGCTGTGCTAGATACCTACTCCATGGAGATTGTAACCAATGATACGACCCCCTGCGGGCGTTGCGGCAAATTGCCCGCGGTGATTCACTGCGACGGCTGCCAGGTCGCTTTGTGCGTGGAGTGCCGGACCTTTGACCTTTGGGGTTACGGATGCGGTCATGTGGATACCAAGGCTTTTTGCTGCAATTGTTTCCAGGACCCTGCCGTCAATCCCTACAGTGGTTTCCCGAATGAGTAGCTGCTATGAACTCTGTTTGCGGCGTCTGTGGCCGTGATAATGTTTTTACTACCTGCGCCGATTGCCGGATGCCGCTGTGTGATGGTTGCGCCCGCTTCGAATTGCTGGCGGAAGGTTGCGGCACTGTAGTCCCCGTCTATTTCTGCCCCTCCTGTGTCAGCAACCCTCTCGCCAATCCCAACGCCATCTTCTGGCAGATGAAAGAGAAAGATTAGCCGGTTTACCTTTTATTCCTCGTAGGGCAGGGATTCCCGGATTGGCGCGGGTATCCGGCCGTAGCGGCCTTCGAATTCTTCCAAGAAAGCCTGTCTCCCCCGGAAAAAGTCTTCCACCCGCCGCCGCGTAGTCTCCGGATCCGTGAAAAGCCGGTGGGCGTTCATCTGGTCGAGGTTGGCCCGATCGCACTTGATGGGGTAGCGATATCCCAGGCAGTCCCCGTCCCGGCTGAAGCGCAATTGGCCCCGGACAAGGTCGTTGTAGGCGGCCAGAGACTGTCGCAGGGTCACCTTCGTCTCCGTTGGTCCGATGCTCCCCGTATTGGCCAGGTAACACTGGATGCCGTTTTTCTTCACGATGTCATGGAAAATCAGGGCGTGTTCAAGACGATCCCCGGCGATGAAGGGGTCGAGGAAGACGACACGCTTGAACTTTCCCGCCTCTTCAGGGTTCCCCCCCGTACTTTCGATCGACTCTCCGTATATGAACTGCATCGTTGCCTGCTCCGGCGTGAGGCGGCTGATGACGTTGGCCAGAGGGTTCCGGGTGAGCATAATGATGTAATGGACCTTTTTCGCCCGCAACGACGGGGCGGCGATTTCCAGATGTTCCCTGGTGACGATGGCTCGGGCATTGCCAGTCTTCGTAATATCGCGGAAATCGGGGATATAGGGATATTTGGTGACAGCGACGTTTTCCAGGAAGGCGTCCCGGGATTCCGCCGCCCGGAGGATCTCCGGCTGGCTCTCGTCCAGCCCCTCGGTCTTCACGTAAAGACCGCCAATCTCAAAGGCCGCGTAACTGCCGTCGAAGCCCAGAGTCCCCCCGTCGTCGCCGATCATCTCCGAGCCTTCCTTGGGCAGTTTGGCGAATTTCCGGCAGAGGGTCGTCGTCTTCCCCGTGGCCGTGAGGCCGGAGATGGCGGTCACTATCTCTTTGAGCTCCGGACGTTCCGTCTCCGGATCGTAGATCCACAGATAATCCCGCCGGGCCCCGGTGTGCAGGAAGATCCCCGTTTTATCAATGGCCTTGACGCGCCAGTCTTCGAACTGGAAGACCCCTTTCTTTCCTTCCCCCAGATAAATGGTGTTCCGGCAGATCTTGACCTGTTCCCCCCGGCGGCTTCCCATGGCGAGGCGAACGGTAATATCCTTGTCCACCAGTTTCTTCTTCTTGTTGAACTCGAAGGCCTCGTCGGTGAAGTAGATAATCGTGTAGGTCGGGTCTTCCACGGTCCGGGCCGCCGGTTGGTCGAAGAGCAGCTTCAGCCCGTAGGCGATCTGGGCGTATTGCTCGGGAATGAGAAAGCGGGCCGTCACGCCGTCCCGTCCGTCGCCGATGATCGTATCGAGGGCGATGATCCGCTCCCCCCCGCCCAGGGACGCGACGGCCTGCTGGGCCAGGGCTTCCTCGGCTTCGCCAAAGGGATGATCGATGCTGTTGCGGGTATGGGGTGCGGAGCGGGACATTGGTTCCGAGTCGGCGGCGACGGAGCCGAACTGGGTCTGGATCACCCCTTCCTGGCGAAGGGCAATTTGTTTGAGTTCTTCCAGGGAACGCCCTTTGATAAGACGCTGCGACTGGAGGGCCTCCGCATAGATCTGCCGGGCGGCGCGATTAAAGGCATCCATGGCTTGAATCTCCTTAGGAACTATATAGAGATCACAAGGCTGCCTGTCAAGGTGGAAAGTCGGATAGCCGTCATGATCGTTTCTCTTGCCCTTGTAAAAAAGTTCCTTAGGGTGTAAGAAAACTGTCCATGCACGCAAGATTTTCGCAAAAAACGCTCAGCATCGCCCGGGCCCTCATCGAATCGGTCCATGACGGGATGTTCATCGCCGATCACGAGGGATACTACATTATGGCCAACGAGGCCTTCGAGCGAATTACGGGGATCAACCGCCAGGAGCTGGTGGGCCGCCATACCCAATATATGATCGATAACAACTGGGTACCCCGGGCAGTGAACCTCGAGGTTATCAAGGATTTCCAGACCCGGAGCCGGATTGTTCAGTATCCCAGCGGTCGGCAGCTTCTCGTCACGGCGGCCATGCTCTGGCGGGACAACGGCAAACCCGCGGCCGTCGTCAGCACCCTCCGGGACCTTACGGAGCTCAACCTGACCAATGAGGAACTGAAGAACTCCCAAGTCATGATCGAGCGTTTCAAGAAACGGATTGAGTACCTTGAAGAAACCCTCGGGAGCACCAACAAATTTTTTATCGGCCAGAGCACCGATTTCCGGCGCACCCATTCCCTGGCGAAGAAAGTAGCCGGCTCCGACGCCACGGTCATGATCACCGGTCCTTCCGGCGTCGGCAAGGACGTCCTGGCCCAGTTCATTCATTACCAGAGCCGCCGCAAAAATAGCGGGTCCTTTGTGAAAGTTGATTGTGCGTCCCTCCCCGCCAATCTTCTCGAGTCGGAGCTCTTCGGTTACGACAAGGGAGCCTTTACGGACGCCCGGACCCAGGGCAAACAGGGGATGTTTGAACTGGCCAACGGCGGCACCCTCTTTCTGGACGAGATCGGCGAATTCCCCTTTGAGCTTCAGTCGAAGCTCCTCAATGTTCTCCAAGACCGGCAGATCAAGCACCTGGGGGGGCTGGCGACGATCCCCGTCGATGTCCGGATTATCGCGGCTACGAATATGAATCTCGAACAGATGATCCGGGAACGGAAGTTCCGGGAGGATCTATATTACCGGCTGAACGTTATTCCTATGTTCATCCCGCCCCTGCGGGAGCGCCGGGAAGACATCCTGCCCATGATCAAACATTTCCTCAAGATCTATAACCAGAATTATAATACGGCGAAGTTTCTCTCCATCGAGGCCCTCAATGCCCTGATGAATTACGACTGGCCGGGCAATGTCCGTGAGGTGCGCAACGCCATCGAACGGGTCGTCGTCACGAGTGCCGATGAGGTCATCACCCTCCACGACCTTCCCGGAGAGATCAGGAAGACTTATCGCCTTTCGCCGCCGCCATTGGCAGGCTTGCCGGCATCTTCTTATCCCGTCGGTCCCTTGAAAGAGGCCCTCGACACAGTGGAAAGGGAACTGATCCGCAAGGCCCTGGAAGCCTCGCCGAACCTTGCCGAAGCAGCCCGTATCCT
>JAPLJZ010000051.1 GCA_026388335.1 Deltaproteobacteria bacterium | reverse complement strand
TAAGCAATTGTTCAACTATTGATCTTTTAAAATCCTGTGTGAACCTTCGGTACTTCATGACACGATCCTTTCTCCCCCTTCGGGGCAATGATCCTGTCTAATACTCTTTCATGTTTTGTGCAATCGGTGGGGTTCACTCCACTCTGTGCAAAATGGGGATTCAAGATGTTAGTGTGGTTCCATAAAGAGGTCAAGCCAGCATGTGCCTACCGTGTGACCGCCATTTCTAATTATATATACAAGATATCATTAGATAAATGGCGGATGTGCATGGGAATCGACCCCACGCACAGGCTCCATGCTTCAATTATGTTGTATTTCTCATCTAAACGATGTATTTGGATCAACATGGTTTTACACATTATCAGAGAAACTTTTACTCACAGTATCAATGGTGTGTAAACATTTAATGGCAATCTATAATATCGAATATTTGCGTGTTGGGACGGGGGCTCGATTGCCCGGTCGAAAATTTGGCCTTGCCTGGGTGTACCCTCTGGGTGTAACTTTCTTTCAAAAGCCGTCTAAAATAGGTAAAAAAGTGCACCCGCGATTTCATAAGTAATTGAATTTATATGAATGAACATAGCGTAATCTACCTTCACACGGTAGAAGTCACTGGTTCAATCCCAGTACCGCCTACCATGAAAATACAGGGGCTTACGAATTACGTTCGTGGCCCCTTTCTTATTCTGTGGCGGCTTGCTGTGGCTGCGTTTGGCCTGCTTATTACTGTATGAATGGTCTTTCCAATCCAATGATCAACCCTAATGCACTACTGAGGGAACCGGAGAATAAATTTTAAACAGGAGGAAACAATGCCAAATAAACCTGAACATGAACAATCCCCTATACAGATCAATACATCCGATGAAATTTCAAGGGGGCGATACAGCAACACATTACTGGTGTCACACAGCCCCGATGAGTTTATCCTCGATTGGCTATTGAATTCTCCGAACGGGCCTCATCTGGTTTCAAGAATAATCATGACTCCGGGTAATATCAAAAGGGTTGCCGAAGCTTTAAGAATCAACATTGAGCAGTATGAGGAAAAATTCGGGGCCATTAATGTCGTTGAACCAGTCGCGCAGAAGTTTCATTAAGATTGGAGGTAGTCGATTACTATGGAACACAATAATGATACCCATAGCGTCATGATGGGATATATTCTGTGGATCTTAGGCTTCACAGGTTCTGAAAGGTTCTATTACGGGAAACCTATTTCAGGAACGATTTACTTTTTCACCTTTGGCATCCTGGGCATTGGCTGGCTTCTGGATCTGTTCCTGATACCGTCAATGTCCCGCGAAGCGGATTTTAGGTTCAAAGAGGGAAGGATCAACTACAATGTAGCCTGGTTATTGCTGACTTTTCTTGGGCCTTTTGGGGTTCACCGGTTTTACATGGGGAAGTGGATCAGCGGCATAGTTTACTTATGCACGTTTGGTATCTTTGGTATCGGCTATATTTACGACTATTGGACATTGAACGATCAGATTACACTCATCAACAGCTCAGGCGAATGACTAACTAGATCCTCATATTTATACCTTCCCAAGGGCTTCCTCCCATTGTCATATGCCGGGAAAGGCCCATGCCTCGATGGCTCGCCCTTTCCCCGGCGTCCCGGAGAATCCTGAGTCTTCGTAGGGACAATATGAGACTGAGTTATCCGAATTGCCGTCTTGGTTTCATATTCCAAGGCATAATATTCCATTCATGCCATTTCGTCTCGGGGATTTTCTTACCAAAAACCCCTCTCCATGCAATTTTCAATAAACGCCAAGGATTTATTTTGCCCCTCTTGGAAGTATTTATAGAGCTGTTTGCCCACATCGGGGTACAAAGGGCACTCACTTAGTTTAGGTACGGGGACCCAGACGATATCCAGAGAGTGGGTATGATCGGGTCTGACTTTTGGAATGCCATGGACCTCGGTGGCTAAAAAAATGATGTGCAGCGTCTGGGGGTGCCTTTTTGTACCGGGCGCCTCCCCGATCAGGATGATATCGCCGACTTCTACTTTTACCCCCAGTTCGTTCTTCCATTCGCTTTTGACAGCTTCCTGAAGCGGCACATCCCTGTCCACGCCCCCGCCCGGAAGGGCGAAGACTTCTTTCCCTCCGTAGACGTACTTCATGCAGAGGATCTCGTTGGCCTGCTCAAAGACTGCGGATATCCGTACTCTCATCGTTCCTCCTTTGGTTTAAATAAACAGTAGTTTTCTTCTGCTCCATTGAGCATCCTGGACATAACAAACAACAGTAGGATTGATAACTTATATTACAAGGAATAGTGGAGAAATGCAAACGATCTTTATATGGCTTTTCAGGGCAGGGCGATCTTCAGGGTGCCCCCTCTGCCAAGAATGTCATGAAGATGGATATACCCCTTCAGGGTATTCTCGCCATTGGCAACCACCAAGGTGGTGATTTCGTCGCGTTGCATCGACTCGATGGTCTGGGCGAGAGAGATGTTTTCATCGATTGTCTTGGGGTTGCGGGTCATGACCTCATCAACGGTTTTATCATGAAAGGAAACGCCTCTTTTGACCAGACGACGGAGATCACCATCGGTAAAAATCCCCAGGAGGGTTTTTTTCCTGTCTGTCACCAGGACAAAGCCTTTGTTATTAGCATCCATTTCTTCAATAGCCCTGGTTGCCGTCACGCCCGTAAGAACCTTTGGCGTTTGTGCGTAGCTGATCATTACCTCCTTGACCTTTGCCCGCAGACGCATTCCGAGGTTGCCGCCGGGATGAAACTTGTAGAAGTCTTTTTCGTTGAACTTCCGTTTTTCTATCAGGGCTACGGCCAGGGCATCGCCCATGGCGAGGGCAGCGGTGGAGCTTGAGGTCGGGGCCAGGCCGAAAGGGCAGGCCTCTCTTTCCACGCCGACATCGATGACGAGATTGCAGGAACGGGCAAGAGAGGAATTCGTGTCGCCGGTTAAGGCAATCAGGATCGCCCCGATTTCCCGGACGCTCGTTACGATGAGATTTAGTTCATGGGTTTCGCCACTGTTGGAGATGGCCAGGACGATGTCATTTTTCGTCACAATCCCGAGATCTCCGTGCATTCCTTCGACGGGATGAAGGAAAATGGCCTGGGTCCCCGTGCTGGTAAGAGTGGCGACGATTTTCTTGCCAATCAGCCCGGATTTCCCTATGCCGGTGACAATGACCCGACCATTGGATTTATAGATCGTATCCACCGCTTTGGTGAAATTGTCGTCCAATTTATCGATGAGGCTGGAGATGCTTTCGGCCTCGATTTTCAGGACATCCTTTGCAAGCTGGATGGACAGGTCCTTTTTCTTTACCATCGTTAACCCCTTATTATAGTGAACTGGGAAGGGGACGCTATCAGAATTTATTTTTTCTGACAAGGAAGTTTTTCCTCATGAATGTTTCATTGACAGCGGGAAGCTCCACATCTATATTCGACCCCTGAGGAGGCATGATGGCGGTAAATATATTTCCCTGGTCCCGGCTCATCGGCGGCATCCTGATTTCACTGTTTCTAGTGCTCCTGGCTTTCCGTATGGATATTTTTACCCTGCCGGCAGCGGAGAACAGTCAGTTGGAAAAGACCGCCGTCATGACGCGGGAGGCCAAAGACACGTGGATGAATATTTACCAGCAGGGCCGTAAAATCGGCTACACCCATCGGACCTTCTCCCGCCGGGAGCAGGGCTTTGGCTTAAGGGAAGAAGTCTTTATGCGGATTCAGACCATGGGCGTTGTCCAAGGCATTTCTCTGAAGACCGAGGGCGCCCTGAATCAGGATATGACCCTCGCTGCTTTTGACTTTGATCTGACCTCCAATCTTTTTAGCTTTCATGCCCGGGGTAAGGTCGATAAGGATCGGCTGTCCATTGTTACGAAGGTTGCGGGCGACGAACGGCGTTATGAGGTGCCACTGAAAGAGCAGGTTCAACTCTCCCAGGGCGTATTCGCCAGGGCTCTCCACGCAGATCTGAAACCGGGGCAGGGGCTCACCGTATCCGTCTTCGATCCTATGACCATGGGTTCACGACCGGTGCGCCTGTCTTTCGAGGGGGAGGAAACACTTACGATCATGGGCCGCCGCCAGACGCTGAAAAAGTATGCCATCGATTTCATGGGGGCCCGTCAATATGCCTGGCTCGATCCCGGAGGCGACGTGGTTCGGGAGGAAGGCATTCTGGGGATGGCCCTGGAGAAAACAACTCGTGAAGATGCTCTTGCCGGTCTCGCCACAAGTGGCTCGGCGGACCTGACTGACCTGGCCTCCGTCGATGCCCGGGTCCGGATTCCCGATCCGGCGGGATTAC
>JAPLJZ010000120.1 GCA_026388335.1 Deltaproteobacteria bacterium | reverse complement strand
TAAGCCGGGCGAGGAGTTCCTTACCGGTGCCGCTCTCTCCCTGAATGAGGATGGTAGCCCTGCTTGACGCCACCCGACCGGCCATATTTATCAGGTTATCCATCTTGGGACTCCGGTAAATGATCTGGTCCGTCGTGACTCCCTTCTCCCGGAGTTCATGTTTCAGAATCTCGTTCTCCTTGATCAGGGTACGACGTTCGGCTACCCGGTCCACCAGGATCAGGAGTTCCTCGAATTCAACGGGTTTGGTGATGTAGTCAATGGCCCCGGCCTTCATGGCCTCCACGGCCGTTTCGATGGTCCCATAGGCGGTAATGATGACGACATCTATTTCCGGATTGATCTGCTTGATCGCCATGAGGACCTGCATCCCGTCCATGCCCGGCATCTTGTAATCGAGGAGGACGAGGTCGAAATGGGCGCCCCGGACCTGGGCAACCCCCTTTTCTCCATTATCCGCTTCCTTGACGGCATGTCCCTCCTGAATCAGGAAATCCCTCAGCATTTCCCGCTGAGACTGCCCATCTTCAACAATCAGGATATTCAATGACCTCATATCCACTCCCTCAGAAATCGTTAAGTCCTGCTTCCCGTCTTTGCGGACGGCAGGAGAATTTCAAATGTCGTGCCCACATCTTTTTGACTCGTAACGCGGATTTCCCCTCCATGACCACGGATGATCTCATGGGAAAGGGGAAGTCCCAGTCCCAGTCCCTTTTCTTTGGTTGTATATTCGGGATTGAAAATTCTTTCTATTTCTTCCGATGTCATCCCGCACCCGGTGTCAACAATCCGGACGTTGATCCAGCCCTTTTTCTCCGGCCCTACCGTCAAGGTAACCTTCCCCGCCCCGGAGATCGATTCTACGGCATTCTTGATAAAGTTGAGCAGGGCCTGCTGCAGCTTGTCCATGTCCATGGGAATCACCGGCGACGGTTCCACCCAGTGCGTTTCCAGGGTGATCCCCTTCTCTTGAACCTCTTCGCTCAGAAGGTTCACTATTTTCTGCAAGACCTCCGTTACGGGATACTCCCGCAGATTGAGGCGCCGACTTCTCGAAAAGGTCAGAAATTCCTCGATAATCCCGTTCAGGCGGCGGATCTCGTCACGAATGACGCCGGTAATGGTCTGAAAGTCTTTTGTTTTGCTTTCGTCAGCCGGAATAAAGTCCCTCTTCAGGCGCTGAGACGCCATGCTGATGGCGTTCAGGGGGTTGCGAATCTCGTGGGCTACACCGGCGGCAAGCTGGCCTAGGGCGGAGAGCCTTTCCGCCTTTTCAAGTTTGCGCTCCATGCTGATTATTCCCGCCAAGTGCCGGTTCTGGTTCCTGTAGAGCACCCACAAGGACAGGAAGGCAATCAGCATGGTGAGGCCCATGAAGATCAGAATATTTTTCCCGTTTTCTTCAAGGATCTTTTCCGTACTCTCCCGTTCCAGTCCCATCCTTGCAATACCCACGACCTGCCCGTTCAGATAGACGGGAATGGCGATATCGAGAATCGGTTTCTCCAGATAGATGACTTTTCTGCTTTCGACACTGCGGATACCGGAGAGGACTTCAGAAACATGCATGTCCGCAGGCTTCCATTTCTCTGGCAACTTCCCGGCGCTGGCCAGAATCTTTTCGTGGGTGTCCTTGATCATAAAATAGGACATACCCTGGCCCTGGCCTCCCCCCAGCTCCTGCAAGGCCTTCTCCACGGACACCTTCGTCCCCCAAAAGCGCAGGCCGGGAGGATCCAGGGCAATCACGATCGTCCCACTCCCATCCTTCCTCCGCAGGGCAACAAAACCAATCTTATTCGCCCTTCCTAATTGGTTAAAAAGCTCCATGGTAATCTTTGCGGAAGGATTTTCCGGAACCAATTTCGGAGGCAAGGACCGGCTCTGAAATACGCACTGCCCCTTCCGATTCATCACGGCAATCATCAGGAGCTCCTTTTCATCGGCAAACTTTCTCAGATAGGCTTCACTGAGGCGATCCTTCTTCCAGTGGTTATCGACCTCCTGCCCTAATTGAACAAGGGCATTAATCAAAAGCCTCTGAGGAGAAAAGGCCTCCGCGGCAACGGGAACAAAAGGGCGATCCTCCTTCTGCTGAGATGCCTGGACAAGATTATTGAGATTTTCCTGGGCAAGCCTTTGCACTACCCCGACAATACCCACGGCGCGGTTCTCCAGAATACCCACCAGGGTTTTGTCCAGACGCCGGAGGTCCATGATCCCCATGATGAGGATAAGACAGATGAAAACGGCACAGACAATAGCCACGGCTATGGGCTGCAGGAAAGGTCTGCTGCCCTGTGAAGCCCGATCCTGCCAGACATTTTTTTCCGGGGGTGTCATTATTTCTTTATACCGCCTGCTTGATTGAGGATATACAACGATCCGCATCATAGGCAATTCAAAGGGAAAGTCAACCACAAAATCCGGTTCGACATTATCGTCGATATTCCGGATAAATCCGTCTTTGAGATAAAAGACTGATATTGCTCATTATTAATACACGGAACACCTGTGGATCGACAAACTTTGCCGCCGATGGAGCAGGTCACTCCTTTAGAAAATGGGCGGAGGAGAAGACAAATACTTTTTATATTCCATTACTTATGGTGGGACAGATTTCAAATCTGCCCCACCATAAGTAATGGCACAGGATATGCAAACCTCGTAAGTCAGAAAAGAAATTGACGGTTGAACAAACGGGCATGATCAGCCGACAGTAAAGAAACCCAATATTCCTCCTGGACGCGGGGAGACCTCAGGTCTCCCCATTTTTTTACCTTTTTCCGCTGCTTGCTTTTGCAGCACCATAACTTCCTGACCGAGATAATAGATACTTTTTATAAATCATTAGCGAGGATAAGCTTGTAACTGATTGCCTTATTTTCAGAATTATGCAAGATTGGACTGCAAAATTATTGTGAGGTCATTTAAGGAGACTCCAACATGTAGAGTTCCCACCAAGAGACCCTGCCCTCTGACAATGATCAAACGAAAGAGCGCTGTGGTCAAAAGCAATCAACGGACGAAAGGAGCATGTCATGGGCGCAGGCACGATACGGATTTTAATGGCTAAACTAGGCGATGGTTATGAAGAGGCAGTGGGGAGACTATCCTTTGCTTTCCGGGAAGCGGGCTACGAAGTTGTACACGTGGAAAATCAGAGTCCTGAGGCTATCGTCGCTTCAGCGCTCCAGGAAGCAGTCGATCATATCGGAATTACGACCTTGCCCGGAGCCAAAATAGAAGACATCGCCAGAATCATGGAATTGCTGAAAAAAGAGGACATGTCCTATGTCAGGGTAACCGCCGGCGGCTTCCTGGACTATAACGACATTGATAAGGTCAAGGAGGCGGGTGTCGTTGAGTTTTTCCCCAAAGGCACCTCCATATCCGAACTTATCAGCTGGGCTAAAGATAATATTAAACTGACGGATGATTGGTCAAAGTAGCGGCATAATCTGGTCGGTGACGAAAAATCCAAGACGGCAAGGAACGAAGCAATCTTCAAGGAATATCACCCGGAGGGATTTGACCATGCCTATGATCAAAGGAAGAGAGATACGGAAAGCTGATCACCCGATTGATAATATTTTTCTTGATCGCTGGTCACCGCGGGCCATGTCGGGCGGGGAAATATCCGAAACAGAGCTTATGTGCCTGCTTGAGGCGGCAAGATGGGCGCCTTCAGCCAACAACAATCAACCATGGCGTATCCTGTATGCCAGAAGGAATACAGAACACTGGCCGCTGTTCTTTAACTTGCTTACCGATTCAAATAAGATTTGGGCCAAGAATTCTTCCGCGCTCCTCCTCATCGTTTCGAAAAACACCTTTGACAATGGAAAACCGTCGCGGACCCACTCCTATGATGCTGGTGCGGCATGGGAGAATCTGGCCCTGCAAGGGAGTTTCAGTGGTTATGTTGTCCACGGCATGCAGGGGTTCGATTACGAACTTGCCCGGTCTTCCCTGAGCATTCCTGATGGTTTCACGGTTGAAGCAATGGCAGCCATCGGCATGCCAGGTAACAAGGAAGACCTGCCCGATTACCTCCAGGAGCGCGAATCACCCAACGATAGAAGAAAGCTCACGGATACGGTTTTCGAAGGACCCTGGGTCTCACCTATCCTATAATCATATAAAATAGTGAAAAAAGAGGCTGACCGCTAATCGGTTAACCCCTTGATTTTACTGGTACGCCCGGCTGGATTCGAACCAGCGACATCCAGATTCGTAGTCTGGCGCTCTATCCAGCTGAACTACGGGCGCATGTTGTACTTAAAAAAATGGCGGAGAGAGCGGGATTTGAACCCGCGGTACACCTTTACGGCGTACAATCGCTTAGCAGGCGATCGCTTTCGACCACTCAGCCATCTCTCCGCGATTGAAATATTACTGGCGGAGGGAGCAGGAT
>JAPLJZ010000207.1 GCA_026388335.1 Deltaproteobacteria bacterium | reverse complement strand
CTGATCGTGGATGACGAAGAAATATCCCTTACCTCGGTACGACGGCTGCTGAAATGGCGGGGTATTCGTGATGTGGATATCTGCGACAACGGTCAGGATGCCATGCGCAGAATCCGGGAAAGAGACTATGATATCGTCCTTCTCGATCTGCTTATGCCGGAAATGGACGGCATGCAGGTTCTGGAAGCGGCGAAACCTTTCAAGCCCTACACGGAATTCATCATCCTGACGGCCGTGGACGACATCCCTGCAACGGTGCGGGCCATCCGCCTGGGGGCCTACGATTATCTCGTGAAACCGGTAGATAACGACCTGCTGTTCCTGACCATTGAACGGGCCTACGAACGTAAAGGTCTTCTCAAAGGATTATCCGCAGCCCGTTGTGAGGGGGCTGGAGATATTCCCGCCGCCTTTGCCGGGATCATTACCCAGTGCCCGCTGATGAAATCACTCCTGGTCTATGCCCAGGTCATGGCCCGGAGCGGCAATCCCTTTCTGATTACAGGTGAATCTGGGACGGGGAAGGAGCTCATGGCCCGGGGGATTCATCAGGCCGGGCCTTCGCCTGAAGGTCCCTTTATTGCGGTTAATGTCTGCGCCATTCCGACGACGATGTTTGAGACCCAGTTCTTCGGCCATGTCCGGGGGGCCTTCACCGGCGCCGAGGGAAGTTATCGTGGTTTCTTTGAGCAGGCCAATGGCGGAACATTGTTTCTCGATGAGATCGGAGAGCTGCCTCCGGGTCTTCAGGCAAAGCTCCTCCGGGTCCTCGAGGAAAAATCCTTTGCCCCCCTGGGTGGGGCCAAGACCTTGAAGGTCGATGTACGAGTCATTTCAGCGACCAATATGGACCTGGACAAGGCCTGTCAGGAGGGCCGGTTCCGCCTGGATCTCCTCTATCGTCTGAAATCCGCCCATGTACATATCCCGCCGCTACAGGAAAGGGAGGGAGACATCGCTCTGCTGTCCGCCCATTTTCTCCGAGAGGCAAATTCACGGCATGGCAAAGGAATTAGCGGCTTCAGTCCCGAGGCCATAGACGTCCTCATCCGTCGGGAATATCGGGGCAATGTCCGGGAACTGGCGCAGGTCGTCGAAAATGCCGTTCTCCTCAGCGAGGGAGGAATGATCCTGCCCCATCATTTGGGGAAACAGCCCACCCGTCAGTCCATGTTTGGCAGACGATTGTGCAGCCTCAAGGAAAACGACGAGACCCAGGTCGCCTACGTCCTCATGAACACCAGCGGCGACCGGCGACAAACCGCCGATATCCTGGGCATTACGGTGCGGCAGTTACAGAGAAAACTCGCCCAGATGAGGAACGACTCTTACTGGCGGGAGGTCATGGGAGAAAGTCTCTCCCGGGACAAAGGAGAATGCAATGGTGATGGCCGGCTTGCATATTGAGCAGTTCCACTGCGGCGACAATTAGGGCTCTCAATCTTTTGCAGCCAGGACGATCTTGATTGTCTCGGCGATGTCCTCAATACGAAATGGTTTTTGAATAAAGGCGCGCACTCCCCGATCCATCATTCTGGAGGTAAGTTCATTCAGGCTGTAACCGCTGGCCAGGATAACCTTGATGTGGGGATTGATGCCCTTGAGGATTTCGAAGGTGTCGCTACCGCTCAGGCCGGGCATGATCGCATCGAGGATGACCAGATCAATGGCGGTTGGATTGAGGCGGTACTGCTTGACGGCTTCCTGGCCGCTGCCGGCGGTGATGACCTGATACCCCAGCTTTTTTGCCATGGCGCCGATCACTTCGATATTGATGGCCTCATCATCAGCAATGAGGATGGTCCCATGGCCTCTGTGAGTGTCGGAGACCGGCGTCGCCTCTCCTTCCACCCGGTTTTCCGTGGCGGGCATAAAAATGTGAAACGTTGTTCCTTTGCCCTTCTCACTGTCGACGGTGATGATTCCCCCATGATTGCAAATGATCCCGTATGCCGAAGCGAGTCCTAATCCCACCCCCCGCCCCATCTCTTTTGTGGTAAAGAAGGGATCGAAGATGCGTCGGCGAGTTGCTTCATCCATGCCCATGCCCGTGTCCCGGATCGACACCTTGACATACCGTCCCGGCGTGATTTCATGAGCCTGAACATCGCCCTCTGCGAGGCTGATGTTTTGCGTTTCCAGATAAAGGCTGCCACTGCCGGGCATGGCCTGCCAGGCATTGATATAGAGATTGAGGAGCACCTGCTCGATCTGGCCCCGGTCGATTTCTACGGTCCAGAGGTCCTTGGCAAAAAAACGATGGATAGTAATTTCTTTCTTCGTTCGCCCAAATAGCTCAGAATTGTGAAGAATGAAGTCATTGAGGTTTGTCGCCTTGACCTCATATTTTCCTCCCCGGGCAAAACCCAGGAGCTGTTTCGTCAGATTGGCCCCGCTTTGCACCTGCTGCTCGATGCTTTTGAGTTTTGCATGATAGGGGTGGGAAGAGTCCATATCGAGGAGCATGAGCGATGCGTATCCCTGGATGCCCATGAGGAGGTTATTGAAGTCATGGGCGATGCCGCCGGCAAGGGTGCCGATGGCCTCGAGTTTCTGGGCCTGGAGCAGTTGCTCCTCAAGCTTCTTATGGTGGGTGACGTCCTTGATGAAACTCAGAATCGCCGGTTTTCCTTCCCAGGGAATGTTAACCCCGGTAAATTCGCCCCAGAGGGTATCCCCGTTTTTATGCACAACCCTTGCGGTGTAACTATGAGGCAGCGGCTCACCCCGCAGCCTTTTTTGATGGATATCAAGAAGCATGGCCCAGTCATCGGGGTGAACGTACTTTGCGATAGGCATTCCCAACAATTCCTTGTTGCTGTATCCGATCATGTCTGATGCCTTGGGATTGGTATACTTAAGAAGAAGATCCTGGGCAATGATGATGACCATATTGGCGTTTTCCACGAGGAGCTTGTATTTCTCTTCCGATTGTCGCAAGGTGTCTTCGGCCTGCTTCCGTTCCGTAATATTGCGAATGACGATGATGGCTTGATCCTTGAGGAAGGGAACACAGCGGGCCTCGTAATAATAAAGATTGCCTTGCAACGGGATATCGTAAACGAGACTTGTCATAGACTTGGCCGCGAGGGCTTTTGTAAGAAGATCAAGGAAGGGGGCATGTAGCTCTGCGGAGAGAATGTCCTGCAAGGGCTTGCCGATCGGCCTTACTTCCGGAAAGTTAGGGTCGGGGGCGGCTGGTCCTTTGAAATCCAGGATCGTGCCAGCGGTGTCGATACGGAAAAAAATATCAGGCAGGGTCTGAAATATGGCTCTCATTTCCGAGTTGGCCTGCATCAGCTCCTCTGAACTCAGGTCGAGAGACCGCTCGAGCATCTGCCGATCAGCGTCGTTCTGGTGGTAAGCGTCAGCGACGCTCTTGAGAAAATCCTTCCATTCCGGTGCAATGCCGTCGGTGTGCCCAAAGATGTTTTTCAATTGACGCGCCAGCAGACTATGCATGGGAGCTGCCCTCGGCAAAGGCGGTAATGGTCATCGTCTGATTGTGGAGTTCGCACCTGGCCTCTCTCGCGGAGGGGGAGATCTCTCCATAGGAATAGAATCCCGTATAGCAGGCATCGTTACCCAGGACATCCCGCACCCCCTCAATTTCCTCCTCGATGCGCTGCTTGAGGATGAGCTTGCGGCCGACGCAACTGATCAGGATGATGAGCTCCGGTTTGAAAGAACCGAGAATATCGAGACTTGTCTTGGCAGCCTCGGCGGCCCCGTCAATCAGCCGGTCAAAATTGGCCTTCATGAGCCTGGCATAGGAACCCTCAGGGATGTCTCCCGCAAAGGTCATGCTCTGGTCATCTTCGCTGACGGCTAACAGGGTGCGGACCAGCGGCCGGTCGCTGTTTTCAGTACGCAGGCTGAGAGGGAAGAGGAGCCCGGACGCCGGCAGATCCTCTGCCTGATCCCCCAGGTAGCGCTTGTAGAGATGCAGGGCCGATTTGCCGTCCATTTCATAGAGGATGTTTCCCCGTGAACGGGTCACGAGTCTTTCCGGGCCAAAAGGATCCCACCCTCCGAAAGATCCATAGCCAACCTGCAGGCGATCGCCATAGAAACCCACGGCTGCCACCCGGTTGCTTTCGCCTTGATCGTTCCACAGGATATGCGTTTCACCGAAACGGTCGCCATCCCCGGCCAATCCCCCGGTAATGGATACCTGAGACGGCAGGCCACCCGTCAAACCCCGGACGAGCTCACTGCCGTTCACCTGCAGGCCTTCGGAAAGGACAAAGACATGACGAAGAAGATGTTTGTGGTCGAGGTGTTCGGCGAGCCTTCTACCGGCAGTGATGCTGTCCTCGGCATTCTTGATCATCTCACTGACAAAGCGCAACCTGGTATGCTCCCAGTGGATCGCCGTTGCCGTCAGGGTATCGTCAAAGACCCTGGTGCCGAAGATTTCCCCGGCCGTGGAGGACCCGAATAGCGTGGCGGCAGGATAAGTCACTTTGATCTCTTCGATGAGTCGCCGGTTTCTTAACAGGTGCGGAGATCCGAAGACAAGGACCATCTGCGCGTCACGAGGATTGTCCTTTAACAATCCCGGATTCCAGCCTTCCGATGCCACCCAGAGATGCTGCTGAATAATCATGGGCAACCTCTATCTATAAAAAAAATATATTGTCAACCAAAAATACCTGCAATTTCACTTGACGATGCACATCAGAAATCCCCCTTGCATCCCCCTTTGTCAAAGGGAGACTTAATTGTAATCCTCCCTTTACGACAGGGGGAAAGTGCCCTCTTTGTGAAGTGATCGCTTCGTGTGGGTTTCATGAAAAATTAGGAGGTATTCGAGCGAAGGTGGGCTCGTCGAGGATCTTTCTTATTCTTCCTGTCAAATCATGCAGTTGGAAAGGTTTCTGGATAAAGTCCCGGCAACCCCTTTCCATGATGGAGCGGGCTTCGCCGTTAACGCTGTAGCCGCTTGCCAGAATGACCTTTACATTGGGATTTATGCCTTTGAGGTAATCAAAGGTCTTGCCGCCGCTAATACCGGGCATGATCATATCCATGACTACCAGATCGATCTCAGCTCCTCTCTCCGAATAAATGGCAAGTGCTTCCTGTCCGCTGCCTGCTGCATAAATACGATAACCAAGCATCTCTAACATTTCCTTTATGACGACGATATTCATCTGTTCATCATCGACAATGAGAATGGTTTCGGTTCCCGCAGCAACGAGATGGTGTTCCTGTTCCTCCTCTGCTTGGAGGACCTTATCGGACGAGGGAAGGTAAATGTTGAAGGTTGTACCCTTCCCCTTTTCACTGTAGGCGTGAATCACACCCTTATGGTTCTTGATAATCCCATAGGCAGAGGCAAGGCCCAGCCCCGTTCCGACGCCCTTGGGCTTGGTTGTAAAAAAAGGCTCGAAGATCCGGTCCAGGACCTCTTTTTCCATACCCACGCCCTCGTCGGTTACCGAGATTTTGATATATTTTCCCCCCTGGATTCCGACCGGTTTTAACTCGTCTTCCTGAAAGGTGACATTACGGGTTTCCAGGTAGAGGTTCCCTCCTTCCTTCATGGCCTGGGCGGCGTTAATGAACAGATTGAGAAAGACCTGGTCCATCTGTCCCTGGTCAATTTCCACATTCCAGAGGGATACTTCGAAGTGTTTGTGAATCCATATTTCTTTACGTGTTCTTTCGAACATCCCGGCGCTTTTTTCCAAGAAGGCGTTGAAATCGGTAGGCTGGACGTTGTATTTGCCGCCTTGGGCAAATCCCAACAATTGACGCGTCAGATCTGCCCCTCTTTTGATATAAAGTTCGATATTCTCGAGTTTGTTGCGGTGCGGGTGATCCGCTGACAACTCATAGAGGAGCAGGGAAATAAAACCCTGGATGCCCATGAGAATGTTGTTGAAATCATGGGCCATACCGCTGGACATGGCGCCGATGGCCTCCATCTTTTGCGACTGAAGCAACTGGTCCTGGAGTTTTTTCCGTTCTTCCTCAGTCTCTCTGAGGTGTGTCCTGTCCATGGCGACCGCCAGGATCCGGGAACTGTCGCCCTTGCTGTCAGTCAGGGGAACCTTATAGGTGGAGTGCCAATGGACGGATCCGTCCGCATAGGTTATTTTTTCTTCAGGAATGTATTTTGCCGTCCTGCTTTGCATGATATCTCGATCATCGTTCAGAAATCTTTCAAACTCATCTGCGGGGACATGTAACTCCGCATCTGTTTTGCCGATTATATTCTCTACCATTGTCCCGTACGCATTGGCGACGGCGACATTAACCAGTTCATAGCGACCCTCAGTGTCCCTGACGCCGATGAAGGCCGGGACGGCGTCAATAACCTGCCTCAGAAAGCGCTGTTCCGCTTTAATCCTTTCTTCCGCCTTTTTATGGCGGGTGATTTCATATTGAAAGATGGCGATCTGGATGAGTTTCCCTTCTTTGTCGAAGATGGGATGGATGTCGTTATAGAAATAGCGATCATTGATAATCCTTTCAAATCTGGAGGAGCGACCCGTTTCTTTGACTTTTTGCAGATGGTCTGTCCAGACCGATACCCACTCCGTGGGGAGACAGTTGAAGAAATTGTCTCCCACGAGTTCCCGGACCTCTTTTTCCAGTGCCCTTGCCACAAACCTGTTTGCCGCCAGAATCCTGCCTTCCGCATCCATCAGCAGGGCGGCGTTGTGCATTGTGTCGATCAAGGCGCGGTTGACCGCGAGGCTCTCATACCACTTCTTCTGGATGTCGATCCGTTGGGAAATATCACGGGCAGAGATCACAATCCCACGAATAGTGGGATGAGCGAGGAGATTCTGTCCGATGGTTTCCAAGTGCACCCAGGAGCCATCGGCCTTCCGGAAGCGAAAGATCGTCGGTATGCCGGTGTTGACGGATAAGACCACCTCTTTGAACGCTTCTTCCGCGAGGGGCAGATCGTCAGGATGAATAAGGGAAAAAGGATTCTGACCGACAAAAAATTGTTCCGGATAACCAAGGGCTTTTCCTACCGAAGGGGTTGCGTACGTGATGAGTCCCTGATCATCGAGAATAAAAATCATATCGGAAAGATTCTGAAGAATCGCGTGAAAACGCTGCTCCCTTTCCTCAAGAGCCTGCACCTGACGACGAAGGGACGCCAGTTCCTCAGCATGCTTATCTATGTTTGCAGGATCGTTTGTCATATAAAAAGGCCTTTGTTTTCTCTAATCCTTACTATCGGGCGAAAGGGATACAAACTTTAGCAAGAATAATAGCAAGACAGAACAGTAAAGATGTCGATGCTTCCCGGTTATTCGATGTCAAAATCAAAATATGTATCCGGAAAGGGTTCGCCTTTCAGGGTATAATGCCACCATTCTTTATCGTAATTGACGAAGCCATGCTTTTCCATGAGAGTTTTCAGCAGGGCCCGATGGAGCCGTGGCGAGGGTCCGATGGTCTTGTTCAGGGTATGGGCCTTTTCATCGAAACAGTCGAAGCCGGTGCCCATATCGATACCGTTGTCGCGGAAACGCCGCTCCCAGGGGAGGTAACAGGCCCGGAGGTTCTTATGGGGTGTGTATTTTTCCTGTGGTGCCGCGGGGATCGTTACGATCGTCAGGTCGATGGTACTGCCCCGGCTGTGTCCCGATTTTTCGGCGATATAGCCATCATTGAAGAGGTTTTTCTTGTCCACTTTGGGATAGAATTCAACCTTTGTCTGCGTGTCTCCGATAGCAGCGGCCCAGCGGACAAAGTGGTTCACCGCCTTCTGGGGGCGGTAACAGTCATATATCTTAAGGGTCAGGCCGGATGCGACCAGATCCCTCTGCACTTCGGCCAAGGCCTGGGCAGCCTGACGGGTGAGATAGCATTTAGGCGCCTTGTACCCGTCCACCTTTGTACCCACGAAATTATGGGGGGTGTAGTAACGGATATCCATCAGTACGGCGGGGAGGACGGCACGGATTTCCGTGAATTCGGCAGGAATGGACATTGCTCCCCCAATGGCTGTTCCGGGATTATAAAGCAAAAACAGACAACAGGCGATTAAGGCACATTTTCCAATCATGGTTTGGGGCATCCGCGACCTCCTGAAAGCACATTTAAGGTGAAACATTCACAACAGGTAGCCATTACAAAGGATGAAGAAAACGACCATCCCTGGAATAAATACCAATGGTGTTGGGGATTTTGCACAGCCCAAAAAAAATGGCAAGCTTTTTCCCAGAGAGACGATGGTTGACAATGGCAGCAGACGACATATTTGACTCATGATTCATTCATTCATCATGTTACTTACTGTTGACACCGCGCGCGGTTTTCCATATATAGGGGAAGAGAATAATCCACTCCGAGGCATTTCAGATGGATAAATGGACCTTCGGCGTCACCATGCTTGTAGTCGGCATGGGGGGCACCCTGCTGATTCTGGGTATCATGAGCGTGATCATCGCGCTGCTGAAAAAGATCTTCCCCTATAAAAAGGAGGCAGAGGGAAAGGCATGATCGCAACGGCTGCGCTCAGACCATCCTTAACGAATCTACCTTGATGAACATTATTAACATGCAATTGAACTATTGCCGTCATTTGGCAGGATATTAAGGTAAAAAGACATGTTAGAGGCCTTTGCCAACGGATTCTCCGGCCTGCTCGCCGGATTTATGCACCTGCAAATATCAAATGTCGTGATGATTATTGTAGGTTGTGTTCTTCTCTACCTTGGCATCAAGAAGGATTTTGAGCCCCTGCTCCTGGTCCCCATCGGCTTTGGATGTATTCTGGTCAATATTCCCCTGGCTAATCTGATGGAACCCCACGGTTTCCTCAGAACCATCTACGACGCCGGCATCATGACGGAACTGTTTCCCCTCCTGATCTTTGTCGGCATCGGGGCCATGACCGATTTCAGCCCGGTCCTGGAGAATCCGGTGACTTTCCTGTTGGGCGCCGCCGGACAATCCGGGATCTTTCTCACGCTGGCCCTGGCCCTCGCCTTGGGATTCAATGAGCTGGATGCGGTCGCCATCGGCGTTATCGGCGCCTGCGACGGTCCCACGGCGATCTACGTAACCGCAAAGTATGCTCCTCATCTTTTAGGGGCCGTGTCCGTTGCGGCTTATTCCTATATGTCTCTCGTTCCCGTTATCCAGCCGCCGATCATGAGAGCCCTGACCACCGAAAAAGAACGAACCGTGGTCATGAGAGCGACAAGAAAATCGGTCTCCAAAACGACGCGCCTGCTTTTCCCCCTGGTTATCACCATTCTCGGGGGTCTCATCGCCCCCATGGGCCTGCCGCTCCTCGGCACAATCATGCTGGGCAACCTCATGCGGGAAAGCGGGGCGGTGGAAAGGCTGACGAAGGCCTCGGCCAATGAAATCGCCAATGTCGTTACCCTGCTCTTGGGCATTTCCATCGGCGCGACGATGGACGGCAAGATCTTCCTCCAGACGCAAACCCTGATCGTCCTCGCCCTGGGATTTATAGCGATCTGCCTGGACACGGCCTGCGGGGTCCTCTTGGGCAAGGTTCTCTATGTCACCAGCAAAGGCAAAATAAATCCCCTCATCGGGGCGGCCGGCATCTCCGCTTTCCCTATGTCCGCCCGGGTGGTCATGAAGGAGGGGCAGAAATACAACAAGAAGAATTATCTCCTTATGCACGCCATGGGGGCCAACGCCGCCGGGCAGATCGGCTCGGTCATCGCCGCCGCTGTGATGCTCTCGGTGCTCAAGGGGATGGGGATCATTTAATAGCAAGGAGGCCGACAGCATGAAGATTGAACTGACATCGCCCATACCCGGAAAAATCATGAAAGTCCTCGTCGATGTGGGGGACGTGGTCAATGAAGACGACGAGGTCATGAAGATCGAATCGATGAAGATGGAAAATCCCATCTATGCCCCGGCGGCAGGAACGATCACAGCGATCGGTGTCAAGGAAAACGACGAGGTCGAAGTCGACGACTTGCTCCTTGTTATCGAAGAAGCGGGCTGAAACCATAAGACAAAGTCCCACAGCCCGATCCTCGCGATACTGGGGTTTTCTCCAGAGGATTTCGCAAGTGAGATTGGGGTTCATTCTTACCGGCGGACGGTCACCATGACCAGGGTATCGCCCACGTCCACCGCATCACCTGGTTCCACAAGAATATCCGCTACCTTTCCATCAACTTCGCAAATGATGTGGGTATGCATCTTCATTGCTTCCAGATCCACCAGGGCATCCCCCACCATCACCTCGTCACCCACTTCCACAAGAATCTCCGTTACCTTTCCCTTTATGGAAGACTTGACTACCCCTTCTTTCTTGAGTTCATCGATTTCCTGGGTTGTCAAGGTGCGCTTGTACATCCACCACCCTGCCTGGCGATCCTTTTTTTGCTCCTCTTCCGATCGGCATTCCATCCCTTCATGGGGCGATAGCATCAGCTTATAGAGCGCGTCGTCAAAAACATAGTGATCCGCATCGGGATAATTGAAAAGATCGGGATGGGTCTCCAGATAACCGGTGTCGAATTTTCTGCCCTGAAAATCGGATTCGTCGCAGATGGCCAGGTACAGGGGAATCGTCGTTTTCGGCCAGACGATATTGAAATCCTTCAGCGCCCGCTGGAGGCGTTTTATGGTCTGGTCCCATTCATATCCCCAGACAATTAGTTTGGCCAGCAGGGAATCATAAACGGAAGGGACAACGTAACCCTTATAAACATTACCGTCCACACGGATCCCCGGTCCTCCCGGGGGATTATAAATCTCGATGAGCTTGCCCCCCTCGGGCATAAAGTTGTTTTTCGGATCCTCGGCGTTAATGCGAACCTCAATGGCAATACCGTTGAGGCGGACATCCTCCTGGCGAATCTGCAGGGGTCTGCCTTCGGCGATCCGAATCTGCTCCTGGACAAGATCTTCGCCGGTAATCATCTCCGTGACCGTATGTTCCACCTGAAGGCGGGTGTTTACCTCCATGAACCAGAACTCATTAGTCAGGGAATCGACAAGAAACTCGACGGTTCCGGCATTGACATATCCCGCTGCCCGGGCCGCCTTCACCGCCGCCTGCTGGATGGCATCGATGACAGGTTCGGGAAGATCCGCAGGAGCGATTTCCAGCAATTTCTGATGACGCCTCTGAATCGAACAATCCCTGGTCCCCAGATGCACGACATGGCCATATTTATCGGCCAGGATCTGGACCTCGACATGGCGGGGGGATTCGATATATTTCTCGGCGTAAATGCGGTCGTCGCGGAAGGCGGCCAACGCCTCCGCCCGCGCCGAAGAAATATTGAGTTTTAATTCCTGATCACTGTTGACCCTTCGCACCCCCCGACCGCCGCCGCCCGCCGTTGCTTTGAGGATGATGGGATAACCGACCTCCTTGGCAAAGGCAGTCGCCGCATTTAAACCCTCCGGTCCCACGGGAAGGCTTTCCGTCCCCGGAACCACGGGAATCCCCGCATTTACCATCATCTCCCGTGCTAAAACCTTGTTCCCCAGATCACGAATGACGGAAGGGGGAGGTCCGATAAAAATAATCCCTTCCCGCAGGCAGGCCTCTGCAAAATCGGCGTTTTCGGATAAAAAACCGTATCCG
>JAPLJZ010000230.1 GCA_026388335.1 Deltaproteobacteria bacterium | reverse complement strand
GTAGATTTTCGGAAAGGCTTTGTGCATGTGCGCGGCTCCTGCATTCCACCAGGGGCCGCGGCCGTTTGTGGCCGATTTCCATGCTGTCGCCTCCGACAATCCCCGCCGCATCAGGTTCCTTGCTCGCGTATAAGGGCGCTTCCACTGCTTCCAGATAATGCGCCGCAGTTTCCGCCGCAGCCATCCGTCCAGTTCATCAAAGATGTTCTTCACCTCCGAATAGCGAAAGTAAGCCATCCAACCCCTCAGTTTCGGGGTTGTCTCTTCGATGGTGGATTGGATGCTCTTCCCCCTGCCCCGTCTGAAGATCGTCTTGAGGTTGGCTTTGAGCTTGTCAACCGCCTTCTTGGCCACGGTGAGCCGTGGTTTGCGGTGCCAAGTCATGCTGTAACTCAGGAACGTCCTTTTCCACGGGCGGTCAACCGCACTTTTGTTCTGGTTGACCGTGAGCTTGAGCCGTCTGGTCAGGTACTTGCTGATGGAAGCCATTACACGCTCGCCGCTCCTCCGCGTTGCTACATAAACGTTCGCATCATCGGCGTAACGACAGAACTTATGGCCTCTCCTTTCCAGTTCCTTGTCCAGTTCGTCGAGAAGGATATTTGACAACAGCGGCGAAAGTGGACCTCCTTGCGGAGTACCTTCCACCCGTGCTGTGATTAATCCTCCTTCGAGTATCCCTGCCTTGAGGTAGCTGTCAATGAGCGACAGCACCACACGGTCTCCGACCTTGTGTTTCACCAGCGACATAAGGGTGTCGTGGTGGACGCGGTCGAAAAATTTCTCCAAGTCAATGTCAACAACCCATCTAAGGCCGCTCTCTACATGCCTACGGGCTGCCTTTATCGCTTGATGGGCGCTCCTTCCGGGGCGAAACCCATAAGAGCTTTCCGAGAAACCGGGGTCAAACAATGGGCTCAATATCTGATGCATTGCCTGCTGGATGAGCCGATCAAGGACAGTGGGAATTCCCAGCATCCTTGTCCCTCCTCCCGGTTTGGGTATTTCTACTTTCCGTACCGGTTGTGGGCAATAGGTCCCCGCCAGCAGTTCTTCTTTGATGCGCGACCACCCCTCCTGTAAGTAGCCCTTCAAGGCCGTTACCGGCATGTTATCCACGCCGGGGGCTCCCTTGTTGCTCATTACTCGTGAATACGCCGCCATCATGTTGCCGCGACTGAGGATCTTCTCCATCAGTCCAGTTGCCGCTTCCGGCCAGGGGTGGCTTCTCCTTCCCGTGACGTTTGGCGCACCTGTCCCGACCGTTCGCGGTTTCCGACCACTATCCTCCGGGATGGCGCCGGGAATCTCATCCCGGCCATCTGCTTCTCCTGTCGTCATCGAAATTCAAGGCTCCTGCCCGCTTACTTCATGTTCCGCCCTTCATCGGTTGGTAAAACCGATTAATATGGCTTCTGCTGACTTCTGCCAACCCCTCCCGATGTCTCTCGACACCGGTAGCACAAGGCAGGCTGACAGACCTCCCAGGGTAATGCGCGTGACCTCCCTCCCATATACCCGCCGCATCTACAGCCACATCCTCCCGGATGGTTATCGGGCTTTGAAGATATTGGCCTTCTCGCCCGGATGGGACTGCCTCATATGCGATTCCTGTTCGTCGGGCCGGGATTTTGCCTGCGGCTTCCTTCAGATTCCGCCTCACGGCGGACACCCTTGCCGTCCGGCTATCGGTTCCCACCATCAGGGTCCGAAGAGGACTTGCACCTCCAAGTCTCCAATCAGCCACCACAACTGATCGAACGGCACTTACGTGCCACGCGCCATGCCTGGCGCACCAAAAAAAAGGGGCTAACCGCAGATTGGTTAACCCCCTGATTTTACTGGTACGCCCGGCTGGCTTCGAACCAGCGACATCCAGATTCGTAGTCTGGCGCTCTATCCAGCTGAACTACGGGCGCATGATGTACTTAAAAAAATGGCGGAGAGAGCGGGATTTGAACCCGCGGTACACCTTTACGGCGTACAATCGCTTAGCAGGCGATCGCTTTCGACCACTCAGCCATCTCTCCGCGATTGAAATATTACTGGCGGAGGGAGCAGGAT
>JAPLJZ010000166.1 GCA_026388335.1 Deltaproteobacteria bacterium | reverse complement strand
TCTCCATCACAAAGCACACGCTGATGACTTCTACGGCGACCCCGAAAGCGTAGCTTAATTTTCATAATACACCTGGGATGAATACATCCAGTCATAACGCCATGTCGTATCGTGAATTCGAAGAATCCGCGAAGCTAAAAATGAGGTGTGCAGGAGAGGCTTGTCTGAATTGGACTCAAAAATGCCTTCTTGACGGGTGATTCGACTAAAAGGTGCGCTGATTTCTAAAAAAGCGGCCGGCTGCTCCATCTCCCTTGGCAAGCAAAAACAGCCCCCCTATACTTCGACCCGTCGAAAGCAATTACTTATCGAACCACAATCCGGTCGGCAAGGTAGATTGATTCCTCGATGCTATTTTTGAAAGCAACGCATTTCCACTTTTTGCTTGTCATTGGACACGTCACACCGGAAAGCCAGCCACGGCCAGCCGCCTCCTGTAGCATTCCAGGTTACAGTACTGCTACCCCGGTAGGCATCCACGCGATCCGTGCAGCCATCCCAATAGAGTCCCTCGACGCTAACGCGGGTGAGGCCGACCAAGTACAGCAACCAGTCAACGCCGCCCATCCCGTATACCGTTCCTCCCTTGAGGCAATATACTTTTTCCCCACCGGGACAGAATCCGGCACAGTTAACACCGACCGTAACCTTGATGTATTTATCACTTGTCACACCGGCATTAAGATCCAGCTCCATAGCTGGGGCCATCCCGACAGTCCCGATGAACAACACCGCGACAAAGATGATGAGTCCCAGCATCCATTCCCTGGCAATCACCTTCGCCACCTTTTTCCCCTGTTCATTTCTTTCTTCCATTTTCAACCCTCCTTTCAAAGAATTTGATTCCTAATACTCAGCGAAACCCACCGGTTACCATTACATGTATCCCATCTCTAGCGCCAAAGAAAGACTCGGCTCTAAAATCATAAAACGCCATGACTCTCCAAAAACACCTTACCAAAGAATCATCGAATCCCAGTATGTCTCTGAACCTGTCAAAACATCCCTCTCTAAAAAGCTTGAAAAGCTCAACCCGTTCCTGTTAAGAAAGGCCATGGAAAAGAAACTCAAAACGATCTTCTCACACATCAAACCAGGGTAACTTTCTTTATGAGGCAACGGGGCTGTCCCCAATTATTGTACACGCGGCACACAGGGTATTTCTCTATTTCCATTCCCATTTATACTGTCCATTTTCATAGTAGAGTCTAAAGTTACTATCCCAGCATTTGGCACCCCTGGTCGTGTCTCCATTGTTGATACCTCTGCCATCTTTCGATAAAGACCAGCTGATGGCCGCGGGGCATATGCCATACGCTATGGAACAGTCCTGAGACTTACCGGGATCAATACTCAAGTGACAATCATCAGACACCCAGAATAGATGCTCACCTTTCACGAAGAAGGTACCCGCATAACTTGTATCATTCTTAACGGTGACTTTCCATGCCCACGCATCCATGGATAACGTCAGTAAGGAACCAACCAGGATACTGTACAATAAAATTTTCTTCATACGTCCCCTCATTTTCGTTTGTCCGTTTTTTTTACACTCACCCATAGCCCCGTCCTTACACTTCACGCTATCTGCCCACGTAAATATCCTTTCAAGACAGAGCTAGAAATGATGAGGAGCATAAAGTATTACTCCCGTCGCTTATATAAAAGCATAAATTATGCCAGAATAAAATATAAGTACAAACGACTGCTTATCAAAGTACAGTACTGATCCGGGCAGAAAGTGCCAACAACATGGGCACCACAAAGTAGGCAGGTGGCGCTTCCATGATTCCTCATGGGTATCGTCAAAAAAGGGCAGGGGAATGCTAATGCCTGGATTGGTCAAGAAAAAACTTGGCGAGGAGGACAATGTCATTCTTTCTTTCCCTGAGCGGAGGGATGACCAGATTCACCACATTCAGCCGGTAGAAGAGGTCTTCTCGGAACAATCCGTTTTTTATGGCCTTCTTCAAGTCTTTGTTGGTGGCGGCAACTATTCTTATATCGACGGGGATTGGTTTTCTGCCTCCCACACGGTCCAATATGCGATCCTCAATAACGCGAAGGATCTTGGTTTGGCTGGTTAGAGGCATATCCCCTATCTCATCCAGAAATATTGCGCCCTCATGGGCCTGTTCAATTTTACCGATCCGTTTATCCACCCCCGTGGCGATCCCTTTTTCAATGCCGAATATCTCACTTTCAAAAATAGTTTCCGGGATGGCCGAACAATTCAGGACAATGAAAGGTTTATCGCTGCGGTTGCTGGCGTAATGAAGAGTTTTTGCGACCAACTCCTTGCCGGTTCCCGTCTCCCCCGTGATCAGAACCATTGGCCGATGAAGGGGCGATTTTATCGATGTAATGCGCTACCTCCATGATTTTGGGGCTCGTTCCTATTATTGTCGATGGTGAAAAACTTCGACGCAGGGTCTGTTTAAGATTAATGTTTTCCTGTATGTTACAGCCGTATTGGGTGCTACGACCGCAAGGCCTTGATGGGGTCCAGCCGCGCCGCTGTGCGGGCGGGGTAAAAACCGCAGAAGACGCCTACCACCGTTGACACGCCGAACCCCAGGGCGATGGAGAAGTAGGACATGATGAACTGCCATTTGGAGAAGAAGGCAAATAGATAAGAAATGCCAATCCCCAGAATGATGCCGATAAACCCCCCCGCCAGGCAGAGGATCACCGATTCGATGAGAAACTGGCTCTGGATGTCGCTCTGTTGGGCCCCCAGGGCGCGGCGCAGACCTATCTCGCTTTTGCGTTCGGAAACGGAAATGAGCATGACGTTCATGACGCCGATACCGCCGACGATGAGGGAGATACTGCCGATGGCCCCCAAGAGCAGGGAAAACATCTGCATCTGTTTCTTCATTCTCTCGATCAGTTCTTCCGCCGAGGTGACTTCCACCTGCATGCCTCTGGCCTTTTTTCCAAAATAATCCGAAATGTCGGCCTTAATCTGTGTGATGGAGACATGAGGAGCGATTCTGGCCATGACCGTACTGATCTCCGGAGTTTGGAACGTCCTTAAGGCTGTGGAAATGGGGATCATCATCGCCTTGTTCATTCCGTAAGGACGAAGCCCTCCTTCCGCCACCTTGTCCAGGATGCCGATGACCGTATAGGCACGGCCCTCCGCCGTGATCTGGCTGCCTAAAATCTTTGACGTTCCCGTCTTCCGGAGAAAATCGGCCAACTCATCGCCAACAACACAGAAATAACGATTCTGGTCGAGTTCCGAGACGGCTCTCCCCTGGCGGATCTGAAGTTTGTTCAAATCGAAAAAGGAAGCGGTAACGCCCATCTGTTCCATACTGAACTTTTGGCGTCCCCGGTTAATTTCGGTCCCGCTGGTCAGGTAAGGGGCGACAGTGAGGATATTCCGTTTTTCCTCGGTGATCCTCATGATGATATCCATGTTGAATTCGGTTTTCTTGTTTTCGCTGAAGCTTTTTCTGATCGTGATGATGTCGATCCCCATGTCTTTGAATTGCCGGACAGCCTCCTGCTGGACAATCGTGCCGATGGAGACCATAGCGATGACCGATCCGATGCCGATCACGATGCCGATCAGGGCCAGCAGGCTGCGCTGCCTGGATCCCCAGAGGCTTCGGGAGGCTTCGCGAAAATTGACTTGAAGTAGGGTCATGCCGAATAAATCATCCCGTCGATAATTTTCACATAACGCCCGCATTGCTCGGCGAGTCCCGGATTATGGGTAATAATCACCACGGTGATGCCTTCCTCCCGATTGAGCCGATGAAAGAGATCCATAATCTCCTCTCCCGTTTTCGTATCCAGGGCGCCCGTCGGTTCATCCGCCAGGATGATCGCCGGCGACCCGATCAGGGCGCGGGCGATGGCGACCCGCTGCTGCTGTCCCCCGGACATTTCGTTCGGACGATGGTTGGCGCGGTCCTGCATGTCCACCTTGGTGAGATATTCCAGACTCTTCTTTCTGACCTCCCCCTCCTTTATCCCCCGATAGGTCAGGGGCACACACACATTTTCCAGGGCTGTCAGTTTGGGCAGGAGGTGATACTGCTGAAAGACGAAGCCGATTTTCCGGTTTCTGAGCGTTGACAGGACCCGGTCGTCGTCATAGATAACCTGGGTGCCGTCGATATGATATGTTCCCGTATCCGGTTTTTCCAGGAGTCCCAGCATGTGCATCAGTGTGGATTTTCCGCTCCCCGAAGGTCCGATAATCGCCAGGAGTTCCCCTTTCTCCACGGTAAGGTTGATCCCTTTCAGGACCTTAACTTCCGTGGGGCCGACGCGGTAAGACTTGCGAATATCCACGATGGAAAGCATGAGGGACTCCATTAATAAACCACCTCGTCTCCGGCCTTGAGCCCGCTCGTGATTTCAACAGCATCGAGGGTCGTAATCCCCGTTTCCACTTTCACCTTTTTCAGGGACTGAGTCCCTTTATCCCGGACGGTGACGACACGGTCCTTGCCTTCGATAAGCACGGCCTGGATCGGCAGGAGCATGACATTGGCCTTGTTTAAAAGCATGATTTCCATATTTGCCGACATGCCCAGGCGGAGCTTTTCCCTCAACCCTACCGGCAGGATGTCCATGGCGACGGACACCTCGAAGCTGGCCGCTTTTTTTCCCCCTTCGGCTTTAACGGCCTGGGAAGAGATATTGCTTACCCTTCCCTTGATCGTTTCTCCAAAGGCGTCAACGGTTATGCGAACCTCCTGGTCTTTCTTGATTTTCAGAACCTCCAGTTCGTCCACTTCCGCCGTCATGGAAAGGCCTTCCGTATTGCCGATGGCAAGCAGAATATCTCCCTGGGAAAAAGTGACGCCCCGGTCGGCAATCTTGCCTTTCTTGTCCTTATCGCCGGCCATCTCGGGATTAAGGACGGTCCCCGAGACGGGGGCGACGATCTCGGAGCGGCGGAGCTGGTTTTCCAGATCCTGCAGTTTCTGACGGGCATTTTCCAGTTTGAGTTTGGCGATATACCGGTTTTGCCCTTCCCCTTTTTCCTTGACGAGCTGTAATTCTCTGAGCGATGCATCGTAATCCATTTTAGCGGTCGTAGACTGCTGTTTCGCGCTCGCATATTCCGTGGCCGGGACGATCTCCTTCTTGAATAGCCGTTCCGTCTCCTGAAAGGTCTTGTTGTGGCCGTCCATGGTCAGCTTGGAACGCGTCACGCTTTGCTGGGCCTTGGCCATCTCATTGCCGTTCGTCCAATTATCCAGCTCTTTGAGTTTTTCCTGCGCCTCGATATAGGCCGTCTTTGCCTCCCGGTATTTTACCTCCGTTTCGGCCCGATCCAGCTTCAGCAGCAGCTGTCCTTTTGAGACCGCCTGTCCATATTCGAAATACTTTTCCCTGACCATGCCGGAGAAGGGACTGGTGATGTTGACGATCTGAATCGGTTTCAGCGTCCCTTTCAAAGTAATGCTGTCGGTCAGGGTCTGGGGGGCAACCGTGTAAGCCCTGGCCGCAGGGGTGCCTTGCTGGCTTCCCGCCAAGGGTCCCGCCTTTCCGGTCGAGATGCCCGTTTGCTTCCAGGTGATAATGCCTATGGACACAAAAAGAATAATGACAAAAACGGTGGCCCACACACGAATGAGTTGAACCTTCCGCAGGGCCGCTTGGAGGGTTGTGTTTGTCTCCTCCATCTCCAGGTAGGATTTCTGGAGGGCTTGATGTTTTTCCTTCAGTTCTTCCGTAAGCCGCTGTTCCGATTCCTGGAGCCGTCCGACCTCGGTGATGTCATTGAAAACGACAATCACGGCCACATTTTTTTTGGTCCCTTCCTCGGTGGTAGAAAGAAATGATGTCGTTACTTCGAGGGTCAGAACCGTGTCATCCCTGTGCCAGTGGACGATTTTATTGTGGATCGTATTGGCATCGTAAATGGCGTTGAGGATGGCCTGGTTGAACGCGTCGTTTTGCTCCTGGATGAGGAACAATTCTGCGAAAGACTTCTTAAGGATATCTGGGCTCCCCAGGCCCAGAATGGACTCCGCCGCCGTATTGACTGTCAAGATCTGCCCATCGAGGCCGATGGTCATGACGCCGTCGCTCATGCTCTCGAGGATGTTCCGGAAGATGATGTCACTTGCCATTTTTCTGATCTCTCTGGTTTGTGGGACTGGATATTTTTGCCGTTTCGGATTGCTGAATCCGGTCGTCTTCCTTTTTGACATCGATTTTCCAGGTCGCCAGGGTGGTGCCCAGGGTATCGTCTAAGGATGTCAGGGTATTCAAATAGGTGGTCATGGCTGCTAATTCATTCAGCTGGGCCGTTTGCAAGTCCCGTTGAAAACTGACGAACTGGAAGTTCGTGGTCCGTCCGGCCCCCAGCTTTTCCTGTTCGATGTCCAGCTTCCTCTCGGAAAGCTCCCTGGCCCGTCTCGCACTGAGCAGGGATCGATAGTCCGAATCGACGTTTCTTACGGCGTTCTGAACGTTTATCTCAATGTCGAGCTTCAATTTTTCAAAAGCGAGGTTGGCCTTTTCCATATCGGTCTTTGCCCCCAAATAAGCCCGCATATCCGACGTCATATAAACCAGGGGAATCTGTAGGGCTAATCCCACATTCCAGCTTCTTTCCGGGGCGCTGCCGATCGCTCTCTGGTAAGCGGTATCATAGGTCATAAAGGTCGTCGTGGCGGCGCTGTCCGTTGTCCCCGCCGTCAGGTTGAGGCTCCAGAGGCGGTTTATCTTGTTTTTGGCAAGATCCAGTTTCCTCGCCTCCAGATCCTGAAGGGCCCGCAGATAATCGGTCCGGTATTGAAAGGCCAGGGACATGGCTTCCTCCATAGCGGGGGATGGGATCAATTGCTGGTTTTCATCCGCCGCCTGGAAGGTCGTCTTCTTGTCGATATACAGGGCCTGGACAAGGGCCATCCGGGTGGCATCCAGGTTGTTTTTGGCGGAAATGACTGATGTTTCCTGGGTGGCGATGTCCGCCTGGGCCTGGACGATTTCCGTGCCCGCCAGACGTCCGGCGGCGATCATTTCCTTATTGTAATCATAGAGCGATTTTGCCCGCACGAGGCCCATCTCGGCGATGACCAGTTGCCTTTCCGCGGTTTTGTAGCTCCGGAAAGCCGTGATGGCCGTTTTTATCGTGGCGATGATCGTATCTTTCAAGGACAGGACATTCTTCTCTTCCGTGATCCTCGCAATCCTGACGTTATAGGCGGCGTTATCCATGCCGCCGCCCTTGAGAAGGGGCTGATTGAGGGTCAAGCTCCAGTCGGATGAGTAGTTGAAATTCTGTCCCAGGTCAGGGCGATCGCTCTTGTTGTTCCAGGCAAAGGTAAACGTGCCGCCTGTCGGCATGGCGAGTGTTGCCGACAAAACGCCCGTGGCATTGAGATCCTCGATTCGGCCCGCCGCGGAGGCAGCCGTCGGCGGGACGTAGGTGGACACCCGATTGGTCGACAGGGTCAAAGCCGGGTCCGTGGGCAGGTAAAATCTTCTTTCCGCCAGCTGTAGATCGATCCTGTTGAGGTATCGATCCAGATAGGCGCTCCGGAGGGTGACATTATTCGTCAGGGCGATGAATACCGCATCCGCCACTGTAAGCTTCATGGCGGTGGTCTCCTTAGTCTTGACCGGGTCGCCACAGCTGCCCGGCAGGGGATCCATGGCAACAAGGAAGAGGGAGGAAAAGGTAATAATAATGATGGTAAGGAAAACCTTCTTCATAAAATTATGATCGACCTTATCAAGCTAAGCGTTGCCTCCCTCTACAGGATAATGGGTCCATTGTCATCTAAAATTGAAGCCTCAGGTAAAAATCAGCTGTACGTTATCAGAATCTCCCTAACTGACTCGCTCATAAAACAGCACGCCTACCCGCTCGATATGCTCCCGTATTTTCGCGTGATTAAGTTCATTGAAAACCGATAGATCAATGGTGTAGGGCAACATCAGATCATCCAGTGCCGACGCTATCGTCGAGCACAAATCGGACGTAAGTGCCTCGCCATAGAGCGTCAAATCAATGTCCGATCCCGTCTTGAAGTTTCCCTTGGCGCGAGACCCATACAAAACCGCCTTTTCAATCGCCGGAAAGCGTGCAAAAACGGCACAGATGTTTTCGACTGTTGTTTCAGTTAACCCATATTTCATGAGTTCTTGTCTTCCTGATCATTAAGGGCAGTGAATTTTTTCGCCATACTCTCAAAGGCAGGATAAAACCGTTCCAGTATGTCATCCGCAACCGCTTGAGCGATCTTGAGATCGTAAGTGTGCGTTGTTTTGTTGCGAGCTTCGATCATTTTCATCCAGTCGTCACCTTGCTCAATAAGACCATTTTTGAACGCTACACGCGTCGCGTCTTTGGAACCAATCAAATCCGTGATCCCTTTATCATCTAAATAATCTTTCAATACATTCCAGGCCAGCTCATGGGTGAACTCAAAACTCTGGATCAATCCCTGTTGTTCAAGCTTGGATAATTCGCGCGAACGTGCCAATTCCACCGCCTCAACGAGCGTCTGAAATGCCTTGAGGTAGTTATTGAACCGTTGTTTCCACCGAATGTCATGCATAGCCTGATCCTCCTTCATAGCAATTCTCGAATCTTCGCCAGCACCTCCGCGCTCTCTGCCTCCAGTGCTGCGATCCGTCCATGATTGCCTGCGGGCTGCGGTGAATGACTTCCTCGCCGCCGTTCCTGCCCGCATTGCCCATGTTTTTGAAGGCTTGTTCGAACATAGTCACCTATTTTTTATGACTCGTTGTGGTCTAAGTATTCCAAAATGACGATAATCTCTTGACCATATTTTCACAACCATTTTTTATCTTTCCGTATATCATATGGATATAAAGATTACGAAGAAGATGGAGGATGCCACATGGGGACCTTGCCGGCCTGAGATTCTTCTTTGATTTAACGGGATAAGATGATATTAAGTTGCCCATTGTTAATCAAATTAGGGGGAGACATGAAGATCCAGATCACCTTGAAGAAGAAGGTTATTGGTCTTGCGGTATTAGCGGCTTTTTTGCCGGTCCTGGTGATGATTGTTCTCGTGGGTCAGTTTCAGACATCCGTTTCCCAAGTGGCAGGCAAGGAAATGAGTACCTTCGCCACGATGAATATCGCCCAGGTTGCCAAGGATGTATATGGCTTGTGCGAAACGTCAAATGACCTGATTCAGCAAAAAATCAATAATGACTTGAATGTGGCCCGGGGAATCCTGAAACAGCATAAAACCGTTGAATTAAGTTCCCAGACGGTCCTATGGGAAGTCTCCAATCAATTTACAAAAAAGACCCAAAAGATGAACCTGCCCAAAATGATGGTCGGAGGCGCCTGGCTGGGACAAAACAGCAGTTCGTCCGTTGCCACCCCGGTGGTTGACGAGGTCAAACGGATGGTAGGAGGCGCCTGTACCATCTTTCAGCGCATGAACGCCGAGGGGGAAATGGTGCGCGTGGCAACCAACGTGGAGGATCTGGACCACAAACGGGCTATTGGCACTTATATCCCGGCCCTGAATCCGGATGGAACGCCCAATGTAGTCATTGCCGCCGTGTTAAAAGGCCAGTCTTACCGGGGGTTGGCCTATGTGGTCAACGCCTGGTACCTGACGGCCTATGAGCCGCTTACGGATAAGACAGGTAAAATCATCGGCATGCTGTTTGTCGGGGAGAAACTTGAAGCCGTCGCATCACTGCGCAAGACGATTATGAATACCCGGGTGGGCAAGACCGGCTATGTGGGCATTCTCGGCGGGACGGGGGAATATCGCGGAAAATATGTAATCTCCAAGGATGGGGCCCGGGACGGCGAGAACGTCTGGAACGAGAAAGACGCCCAAGGTAACCACGTTATCCAGGAAACGGTGAGAAAGGCGATGGCGTCGCCTAAAGGAGAGGTGGCCTTTCATACCTACTACTGGCAGAATCCCGGGGAACAACGGGCCAGCAAGAAGATAACAGCGCTTCTCTATTTTGAACCTTATGACTGGATCATTGGCGCCGGCACTTATGAGGAAGATTTTTTCCAGCCCATCAGCCACGTCCAGAGCGTAATTGATCGCATGTACTGGGAGATCCTCCTCGCCGGCGTCGTCATTCTGCTTCTGGTGACGGGACTGGCCATATTTGTCGGGAACCGGATGATCAGACCGCTCAGCCTGGCGACGGACTTGGCCAGGAAGATCGCTGCCGGCGATATTCAGGAGGCGAAGGTGGATCTGGCACCGTTCGCAGGAAAGGGACGGGAAGACGATACCGGGATTATCCAGGATCGTGATGAAACACAGGAACTCCTCAAGGCCTTCCAGGTTATGGTGGGCAATCTGGATGGCCTCATCGGTCAGGTTCAGCGTTCGGGGATACAGGTGACAACATCCGCCACCGAGATTGCAGCGTCCGCCCGGGAATTGGAGGCGACGGTGGCCGAACAGGCGGCTTCCACGACAGAAGTAACGGCGACGAGCAAGGAGATTTCCGCAACCGCTGAGGATCTGGTACGGACAATGGATGGCGTCGGTTCTTCCCTGAACCAGACGATTCAGATGGCGGAGGGAGGGCGCTCGGATCTTACGAATATGGAAAGCGCCATGAGGGGCCTTGCAACGGCGACCACTTCCATCTCCGGTAAACTGGGAACGATCAATGACCGGGCCAACAAAATTTCCAACGTCGTAACGGTAATCAACAAGATTTCCGACCAGACGAACCTATTATCCCTTAACGCCGCCATCGAGGCTGAAAAGGCGGGAGAATTCGGGAGAGGGTTTTCGGTCGTCGCCAGGGAAATCAGCCGCCTGGCTGATCAGACCGCCATTGCCACTCAGGATATCGAGCATGTCGTCAAAGAGATGCAGACCTCCGTCTCGGCCGGGGTGATGGAGATGGACAAGTTTGCCGACGAGGTACGCCGGGGTGTGGGAACCGTGGTGACTATCAGCAACCAGTTAGGCAGGATAATCGACCAGGTGCGGGAGCACGGTCCTCAGTTTGCGACGGTGAAAGAGGGGATGCACGCCCAGTCCGTGGGGGCTCAGCAGATAAGTGAGGCCATGAGTGAATTGGCGGTAGCCGCCGATCAAACCAGGGAGTCTCTCCACGAATTTAAACTGGCAACGGAGCAACTCAATGAAGCCATCATGGGGCTTCAAAACGAGGTTGCCCGTTTCCGCATCAGCGCATAAGCTATGTTGGTCCTTCAATTCCGCGTCGGGGGGGATTATTTTGGTCTGGAAGCAAAGACCATTATTGAGGTTGCTCCCCTGGTAACCTTGAGAAAGATTACCCATGCCGCAGATTATATCGCGGGTCTGTTCAATTACCGCGGGCGTCTGGTTCCCGTAATTGACCTCAGCGCCCTCATGATCGCGGTTCCGTCCCGACCGTTGATGAGCACCCGGATCGTTCTGGTCCATTATGAAGTCTCCCCAATCGTCTCACGGGTCTTGGGACTGATTGCCGAGGGGGCCACCGAGGTGATCTCCTGCGACGAATCACGGATGCAGCCGCCGGGGATTGCCATCGAGGCGGCGCCCTATCTGGGTAAAATCTGGGTGGATGAAAAAAAATCCCTGCAACTGATCGATTTGCATAAAATCCTGCCCGAAGATTTGCAGATCGCTCTTTTCGCCGATCTCGAAGAAGCATCATGAACCCATCCCTTTACATCGAAAAGATACTGACGGATACCCTGGGCCTTGATCTGGCGTCGATGGGAAAAGGTTTCATGGAAAGGACCCAGGAAGGACTGTTAAAAAAATCAGGTTGCTCATCTCTTGAGGATTATGTGACGCGCCTCAAATTGTCGCCGGGAGAGAAAGAAAAGATCATCGAAGCGGTGGTTGTTCCGGAAACGTGGTTTTTTCGTGATCGCGGTCCCTTCGATTATTTGAAGTTTTACCTTCTGGATCAGGGGAAGCAAAAAACCAGCAAAGAGAAAATAAGGATTCTATCCGTGCCCTGTTCAACGGGGGAAGAACCTTATTCCATTGTCATGACGCTTCTGGAAGCGGGTATGTCGCCGAAAGAATTCACAGTTGACGCGGTCGATCTTAGTGAAAATGCTTTGAGGATCGCCAGGGGGGGCAAGTATGGAAAAGGATCTTTCCGGGGCATGACCGAGGAGATGCGGGGAAGTTATTTTCACCAAGAAGATGAAGATAGGAAAGTAAGGATCTCGGAGCAGGTCGTCTCGGGGGTTCGTTTCTATCGCGACAATCTGCTCCGTCCGTCATCAATGCCGCAGATGCAAACCTACCATGTGATCTTTTGCCGGAACCTGCTGATTTATATGCACATAAAAGCGAAGGAGACGGCGTTTTCCCATATCGACCGGTTGTTACGTCCGGGGGGGATGCTGATTGCCGGGCACGCGGAGGTGCTTTTCTGGCGGCAACGGGGATACCTCCTGGTAGATCATCCCCGGTCTTTTGCCTTGAGAAAACCCCTGGGGAAAGAGGAAGGAAGCTGTATCCCGTCTCCGCTACCGGCGCCTGGGAGGGGGGAGATGCATCTGCGGCGGGAAGCTGAACGGGGAGGATCTTTGGGGACGGTGGAAAAATCGCAGGTCCTTATTGCACCCCAAGCAGATTTCAAGAAACATGATCAGGAAGGCGGCGGTATGGAATTTATGATCCAGGCCCGTTCCCTGGCGGACAGGGGAAAGATGGAGGAAGCCCTGTCCGTTTGCCGAAGGTACCTCGAAGCCGATCAACCCTGCGCGGAGGTGTACTATCTCATGGGCTTGATTCACGAATCCTGCGATCGCGACACAGAAGCGGAGGAATGTTACCGCAAGTCCCTCTATCTTGATCCCGATCACTTTGAGACGCTCATTCACGCCGGGCTGATGTATGAACGTCGTCATGACCATGAAAAGGCGGCCCTGTTAAAAAACAGGTTAACACGCATTGAGCGGCAACGGCATGACAATGGAAACTGAATCTTCCAACAGCAGATGCTGGAGCGAAATCGGAGTCTTTGGGACCGCTGAATGCCCGGAGCTGGTCGTGTTTGGCCATTGCCGGCGCTGTCCGGTATATGCCGCCGCAGGTCGTGAGCTCCTGGACCGGCCTATTCCCGACGGGTTGCTGGATGAGCGTGCCGCAATCATGGCCCGGGGAAAAGAGGTGGAATGTTCACACCCGCTTTCGGTCATGATCTTCCGGGTGGAGAGTGAACTTCTGGCCCTGGAGACACAATACTTTCAACAAGTTGCCGAGATGGTAGTCATGCGCCGCCTTCCCCTCAGAAGTAATCGCATCTTCCGGGGGATTGTTCATATTCACGGCGAACTCCATTTATGCGTCTCCCTGTCGGGTTTGCTGGATTTGACCGGGGAAGAAAAGGGAGAGGCGGACCGGAAGGTTTTCCCGCGCCTGATGATCATAAAAAAAGAGGGGGCCCGTTTTGTCTTCCCTGTTGATGAGGTCAGGGGTGTTGCCCGTATTGCCCGGGAGGAGTTGCAGGACCTGCCCGTGACCGTGGCTAAGGGACCGCGGCGCCTGACAAAAGGACTGTTTTATCTTGGCGGCGTCCATGTGGGGCTCCTGAGCGAGGATGATCTGTTTTCGTCCCTCTCGCGTAGTCTCGTACCATAAAGGGGAGCTGGGAATGGAAAATATCGACCCGATGATGTTCGATCTCTTCCGGATTGAACTGGAAAACAACTCCCGGGTTCTGGAGGCGGGCCTGGTGGGCGCGGAGTCGGATCCCGCTCCGGAAAAAATAGAGCCTCTCATGCGGGCGGCCCATTCCATCAAGGGTGCGGCCCGGATCGTCGGACTTCCGGCGGCGGCGACCCTGGCCCATGCCATGGAAGATATTCTTTCCGCAGCGCAGCATGATAAAATACGCCTCGCCTCCGGCCATATTGATCTCCTCCTCAAAGGAAACGACATATTCCAGGCCCTGGCTAAAGTCGAGATCGCCTCTATTTCCCAGGAGTTACATGATCGACGCCAGCCCATTGAAGACCTTGCCCAGGCGCTTAAAGACAGCCTGACTGCCGGTTTCCCTTCTCAGACCGTGAGCGAAAAAAGTACCCCTTTGGCGACTGTCGCGACGCCGGAAGCCGCTGTGGTGATTCCGGCGCCGGAAAAGGATGCGTCGGCGCCTGTCTGTCTTGCGGCGGAGACGACGGGGACGGCAATCATACAAAGAAGGGCCACTGATCAACGGAAAGCGGAAGCAATACTGGTCCGGGTCATGTCTGAAAATATGGACAGGCTGATGGGGCTGGCGGGGGAATTGCTTGTGCAGGCCCAGTCTGCCGGTTCATTTAACAGATCCCTGCTGAAAATGAAAAACGGCACCCGGGAAATCCGTGATGAATGGGACAGAATGCGGGGGACAGATTTGAAATCTGTCCCCCTTTCCCCAGCCGCTGCCGTCGGGGAGGAAGATGAGGGTACTGCCCAGGCATTTGGCGCCCTGATCGATCAGATGCAGGACGCCGTAGCTACGCAGATGGTCGATTATGAACGATATTCCCGTCGTCTTGAACACCTTGCCCATCGTCTGTACGGAGAAACTGTCGGTAGCCGGATGGTCCCCTTTTCCGAAGGCTTGCACGGATTTTCCCGCATGGTGCGGGACCTTGCCCAGGAGTTGCATAAGAAGGTCCGCTTCCAGATCTTGGGGGAGACGACCCCGGTGGATCGGGACATCCTGGAAAAAATCGAAGCCCCCCTTTCCCATCTCTTACGCAACGCCGTGGATCACGGCCTGGAAACCCCGGAAGAGCGAAAGATTGCCGGCAAGCCGGAAGAAGGTCTTGTCACCCTCGAAGCGCGCCACGTCGCCGGGATGCTGAATGTCTCGGTCAGTGACGACGGCCGGGGTATGGATCCGGAAAACATCAGAAGAAAGATAGTACAGAAAGGTCTGGTTACCGAAGAAATGGCGGCAGGCCTGACCAGAACGGAGCTTCATGAGTTTCTTTTTCTCCCCGGTTTTACCACTTCCCATCAGGTTACGGAGATTTCGGGGCGGGGCGTCGGTCTCGATGTCGTTTTTTCCATGGCCCACGAGGTGGGGGGACTGGTTCGCGTCGATTCGGAAAAGGACAAACGAACTGCCTTTATCCTGCAACTTCCCTTGACCCTTTCCGTCTTGCGCACCCTGATTGTCGAGGTCGCAGGAGAGCCATATGCGCTGCCGCTGTCCCGGATTGACCGGTTACTGCGGGTATCCCGCGATGATTTACAGGTCCTGGAAGATCGTCAGTTTTGCGCCTCCGACGGCGAGCATGTCGGGATTGTGACCTGCAGGCAGCTTTTTCAGCTTCCCCCCGCGGCAGAAGCGGGCAGGGTGATTCACATTGTGGTCATCAGTGACCGCCTGAACCGTTATGGCCTCGTTGTGGACCGTTTTCGCGGCGAGGAGACCGTCGTTGTCCGCCCCCTCGATCCCCGGCTGGGAAAGACGCCCAATATCCATGCGGCGGCTGTTTTACAGGATGGGTCCCCGGCGCTGATCCTTGACGCCGATGACCTGGTTCGCTCTATCCACCAACTCCTCAGTCAGGGAAAGCCGGGGAAGATCGGTTCCGGGGAAAAATATGCAGTTACCGAGAAAAAACGTATCCTGGTGGTGGATGATTCCCTGACCGTCCGGGAGGTCGAACGTAAGCTCCTGGAAAAGGAGGGTTATCACGTTACCGTCGCCGTCGATGGCATGGATGGCTGGAATGCAATGCAAACGGCGAGCTTTGACCTGCTGATTTCCGACGTCGACATGCCGAGGATGAACGGTATCGAACTGGTCAGGAAGGTCAAGGATCATAACCGTCTCCGTTCCCTGCCCGTGATGATTGTGTCTTACAAGGACAGTGAAGAAGATCGCCTGCGGGGCCTGGATGCGGGGGCCAATTATTATTTGACGAAAGGCAGTTTCCATGATGAAACTCTCCTTGTCGCTGTAAAAGACCTGATAGGAAACCCCTGACCATGCGCCTTGCCATTGCCCATCATGATGCCCATACCCTGGATGCCCTCAAACGAATCGTGGCCACCATTGCGGGTTGCGACATTATCTGGATTGCCGCGGATGGCGTCGAGGCGGTGCGGAAATGTCAAAAAGAAAAGCCGGAACTGCTCCTTCTTGACCTGGCATTACCCATCCTCGATGGCAGCCGGACGACGAACGGCATCATGAAGTCATGCCCCTGCGCCATCCTGATTTTGACCGATTCGGTAGAGGCAAACGCCGCCAAAGTGTTCGAGGCCATGGGGCAGGGGGCTTTGGATGCTGTACGTGTATTTGTGGAGAAACCGACAGGGAAGCTGCATGGGGAAAGAGACATCATAAAAAAGCTGGCGACCATCGGTAAGCTCATCGGCAAAGTAGAAACACAGGGCAAAGCCCCGTTCAAAGTAAAAACAACAAATCAGGAACTTCCCCCGCCGCTGGTGGCGATCGGGGCCTCCACCGGGGGACCCAAGGCGTTGAGCGTCATCCTGGCGGCGTTACCCAAAGTCCTGGGGGCGGCAGTCATCATCGTCCAGCATGTGGATGAGCATTTTTCCCGGGGTCTTGCCGAATGGCTGAACAGCCAGAGTGGGTTGAAAGTGGTCCTTGCCGGTGAGGGAGAGCGTCCCAAAATCGACACGGTGCTTGTCGCTTCCACAAACGATCATCTGATTCTGGGGGCGGATCTAATCCTTCATTATACCAAGGAGCCGCGGGATTATCCTTATCGTCCTTCCGTGGATGTATTTTTTGAAAGCTTGGCGAGGCACTGGCCGCGGCGGGACACGGCCGTGCTCCTGACCGGAATGGGGCGAGACGGCGCATCCGGCCTTACCGCCTTGCGGAAGGCGGGATGGCACACGATTGCCCAGGATGAAAAGACCTCCGTGGTCTATGGAATGCCGGCCGCCGCTGTTGAACTGGGCGGGGCGACGGATATCCTGCCCCTGGAAAGGATTGCCCCGGCGATCATGAAGCGTCTGGGAAGGAAATAATTATGTCGGTTTCACTCAAGGAACATCAGATCAAGGTGCTGCTCGTCGATGATCAGGCGATTGTTGCGGCCGCCGTGCAGCGGATGCTTGCACCGGAGCAGGACATCCTCTTTAAGTACTGTCAGGACCCAACCCAGGCCCTCCAGACGGCCATTGAATTTGAACCCACGATCATCCTCCAGGATCTGATCATGCCGGATATCGACGGACTGACCCTGGTCAAGTTTTTCCGGGTTCATCCCCAGCTAAAGGATGTGCCCCTGATCGTCCTTTCCAGTAAGGAAGAGGCGACAACCAAGGCCGAATCCTTTGCCTCGGGGGCGAATGATTACCTCGTCAAGCTTCCGGACCGGATTGAACTGGTGGCTAGGATTCGCTATCACTCAACCGGCTACATAAACCTCCTCCAGAGAAACGAGGCGCATGCGGCCTTGCTTGCCAGCCAGCAGGCACTGGCGGCGGAGCTGGCCTCGGCGGCGGAATATGTCGTCTCCCTATTGCCGGAGCCCATTAGCACCGGACCGGTAAGCGCCGAATGGAGGTTTTTTCCCAGCGCCGAGCTTGGCGGTGACTGCCTCGGCTATCACTGGATCGATGCAGACCACTTTGCCATGTATCTCCTTGACGTCTGCGGTCATGGGGTGGGGACGGCCCTGCTGTCGGTGTCGGCGTTCAACGCCCTGCGCTCCCAGACCCTGCCCGGTACGGATTTCCTGTCCCCCCAGCAGGTCCTGACCGCCCTCAACGACGCCTTTCCCATGGAGAAACAGAACAATCTTTACTTTACGATCTGGTACGGCGTTTATAACTGCCGCTCCCGCCAGCTCCGCTACGCCAGCGGCGGCCATCCGCCGGCCCTCCTTTTTACCGGCGACAAGGAACCGGTGTCGCTGATGACGCAGAATGTGTTTATCGGCGGATTTCCAGGAGTGGATTATCAGGAGGCGGTCATTGACGATGTGTCTGCACCTGCTCGCCTCTACATTTTTTCCGATGGGGCCTACGAAGTGGACCGCCTGGACGGGGCCATGTGGACGCTGGAGGAATTGGAGTCATATCTTGCCGACAAGCGTGGCGAAGGGGGGCAGGAGATAGAAGGCCTGTACGCGTTTCTTCAGGAGATGCACGGCAAGCCCGTCCTGGAAGATGATTTTTCCATGCTCAAGGTCACTCTCAAATAGGGGAATCATCGTGGCTGAGCAGGAAAACTTTGTCCGTGAATCCGTTTCCTTTTCCGCAGCGGGACGCCGCCTTGCGGGGGAGATGATTCATGCCGGAGATGTTAGTCTGGAGGGATCTCCTCATCTTGTTTTTCTCCATGAGGGACTGGGCAGCGTCGGGCAATGGAAGGATTTTCCCCTGTCCCTCTGCAAGAGAACCAAGCTGCCGGCCCTGGTATTCGACCGCTGGGGTTACGGCAAGTCGGAACCATGCGATAAGATCGGTGATGTCGGGTATTTACATGAAGAAGCCCTGACTTCTCTTCCTCAAGTCCTGGCGCATTTCAGAATCGAAAGGAGCATCCTCGTAGGTCACAGTGACGGCGGTTCCATCGCTTTGATGTTTGCCGCCGCCCACCCGGAAAAGGTATGTTGCCTGATTACCGAAGCCGCTCATGTCTTTGTGGAAGATATCACCCTGGAGGGGATTCGCGAGGCCGTCGGAGTCTATAGAGATACGGATCTGAAAGAACGTCTGGCGAAATATCACGGCGAAAAAACAGGTCTTATCTTCAAAAGATGGTCCGAGACATGGCTTGCCCCTTCCTTCAAAGAATGGAATATTGAGAATTATCTCCCCAAAGTTAACTGCCCGGTTCTGGCCATTCAGGGGCGGGATGATCCCTACGGTACCTCGGCCCAGGTAGATGCCATTGTCCGGCAGGTATCGGGACCATCATCGGGGTTGATTATTCCCGATTGCGGGCACATCCCCCATTTCCAGGCCCGGGAAGTAGTCATACAGGCGATGACGGACTTTATTGTCGCATCATGTTTGATGGTTTAAAGGAGGAAAGATCGTGCAAATAACAGTTTTAGGCGGCAGCCCCAAAGGCGATGACAGCGTTACCCTGCAATACGTCCGTTACATGCAGAAGACCTTTCCTGATCACGATTACAATATCTTTCATGTGGCCCGTCAAATCAGGAAGCTGGAACGGGACGACAAGGTCCTTCAGGACATCGTGGACAAGATCGCCTTATCCGATGCGGTTATCTGGTGCTTCCCCCTGTATTATTGCCTGGTCTGTTCCCAGTATAAGCGTTTCATTGAGCTTATTTTTGAAAGGAAAAAAGGAGAGGCATTCCGAAACAAGTACGCCGTTTCCCTCTCTACTTCGGTCCACTTCTTCGATCATACGGCCCACAATTATATCCACGGGATCTGCGACGATCTGGAGATGAAATATTTAGGTGGCTACTCCGCCGAGATGTACGATCTGGTACGGAGCAGGGAAAGGGCCCGCTTTGTCCAGTTTGCCGGTAACTTTCTCAAGTTCGTGGAAAGGCAGGTTGTTCGTGGAAAGGCAGGTTCCGGCGGTGAAGCAATTTCCGCCCGTCGTGTGCAGCGAATTTGTTTATGAACCCGGATCGAGTCAGCAGACAATAACAGCCGGAGATAAAAAGATACTGGTTCTCGTTGACGAGGAAAAGGAAAACGGCAATCTCGGGAAGATGATCAAGGCCTTCCGGGGAAATTATATTCATGACATTGAAGTGATCAGCCTTACCAGCATCGACATTAAAGGGGGCTGTCTGGGCTGTTGCCAGTGCGGCCTCGATAACATCTGCCAGTATCAGGGCAAGGACGGCTATATCGATTTCTACAATGAGAAGGTCAAGACGGCGGATATCATCGTCTTTGCCGGCGAGATCCGGGACCGCTATCTGTCTTCCCGCTGGAAACAGTATTTTGACCGGTCATTTTTCAATACCCATACCCCGACCCTGAAAGATAAGCAAATTGCCTTTATCCTTTCCGGGCCCCTCGCCCAACTCCCCAATCTTCAGGAGATTCTTTCCGCCTATGCCCAGTTCCAGCAGGCCAATCTTGCCGGCATCGTGACGGACGAAGGTGAAGATTCGCTCCACATGGATGAGCTTCTTGGTGATCTGGCCGGCCGCCTTGTCGATCTGGCCGGCCAAGGATATGTACAGCCGATCGATTTTCTTGGCGTCGGGGGAATGAAGATCTTCCGGGATGAGGTCTGGGGGGTGTTGCGCTGTGTATTCCAGTCCGATCACCGCTATTACAAGCAACATGGCTACTACGACTTTCCCCAGAAGGATTTCAAGACCCGGCGGATGAACTTTTTCATGATGCTTATGACCAGAATACCCGCCTTCAAAAAAAAGTTTCTGAAGATGATCGAAAAAGAGATGGTGAAGCCATTAAAGAATGTTGTTGAGAACAAGTGATCAGACCCAAAGGTAAGTCTATTGCTCAAAATGACGGACACCTTGATCCATCCATTTCTCCGTCATCGACACCACACCCCACATTTTTTATTTGACAATCTTCATGCTTTGATTTAATACTGAACGCGTTCAGTTAATGATCGTGGTCAGCATTCTTCCTTCCCCGAACTTCTAAAGAGGATGTCCTACAGAATAATGGGTATCAGCGAAAGAAAGCTTAGAGAAAAAGAATCCCGCATCAAGCAGATTAGGGACAGTGCCGCCGCTCTTTTTTACAAGAAAGGATATGTTGCTACGACCATTGAAGATATCGCCGCAGCGGCGGAGATATCCAAGGGAACTATCTACCTTTATTTCAAGAGTAAAGACGATCTTTATTACAGCCTTGTTGAACCATCATTAGACAAACTCTCAAAAAAACTGATCAAAATAGCGGGAATGAAAGAAATTGACCCTGAGATCAGAATAAAAAATGTTGTCGACGCTACTTACGAATTCTACGATAAAGACCCCGATGCATACCATCTCGTATCACGTTACGAGGCCTCCATATTTTCCAATCTTCTTTCCAAGGACAAACTCGATCATCTTAAAGACCTGATGCGCTCCAATCTCAATCAGTTGGAAATAGTGATTTCCGACGGTGTCATACAGGGCAGGTTTCGTAAACTTGATCCCAGGATGACGTCGATAATCATTTGGAACACTTTTATGGGTATCATCCAGTTCCAGGAAAACAGGCTTGAAGAAGGAAAAACCGATTACCGCAGAACTACCATTGACGGCGCCGTAGAGATTATTCTCAGGGGCATCCGCAAGCGCTGAGATTACCCGCTGTTTTTGCACAAGACCTGAGCGTGGAATGAATATGGTCCTACTCTCTTCATCTCAACCCACACATACATTCCCCCCAAAGGGGTGATGGCTAAACACAAGAAAGGAGAAAAAAGATGATCGTAAAAAATAGTGTGGCCGTTGTCACCGGTGGCGCATCAGGCTTGGGAGAAGCCTGTGTCCGGCATTTAAACAACATGGGAGCAAAGGTGGCAATATTTGATTTTGCCGCGGAGCGAGGGGAGAAAATCGCTGCCGAGTTAGGGAAAAATGTCATTTTTGCCCATACCGACGTTTCTGACGAGGCAGGTGTACAGGCGGCCATCAAAAAGACTATCGATGCCTTCGGCGCTATACATATAGCCATTAACTGTGCCGGCGGCGGCGTTCCCAAGAAAGTCCTGTCGAAGAGAGGTCCCATGCCACTTGCTGATTTCAGCCGTACCATTCAGATAAACCTCATCGGCACCTTCAATGTGATCAGGCTGGCCATCGAGCAGATGGTAAAAAACGAGCCCCAGACCGACGGTGAAAAAGGCGTTATCATTAATACGGCTTCTGTAGCTGCTTTCGACGGCCAGATAGGCCAGGCGGATTACAGTGCCTCCAAAGGAGGCATCGTGGGGATGACCCTGCCGATTGCCAGAGAATGTGCCGAGTATGGGATCCGGGTCATGACCATTGCCCCCGGCTTGTTCAATACGCCCTTGCTCCACAGCCTGCCGGAGGCTGCTCGTGAATCCCTGGGCAAGATGGTTCCCTTTCCTCAGCGCCTCGGTCATCCGGAGGAATATGCTCACCTGGTCCAGCATATCATTGAGAACCGGATGTTGAATGGCGAGGTGATCAGGCTTGACGGGGCAATCCGCATGGCGGCGAAATAATTATGGAGAATCGGGCAATGGAAAGGAACCTCTTTACGGAAGAACACACGATCTTCAGGGATGCCTTTGGCCGGTATCTCGACAAGGAGGTCGTTCCGCATTATGAAAAGTGGGAAGAGGAGGGGATCGTACCCCGCATAATGTGGAAAAAGATGGGAGCGGACGGCTATCTCTGTCCCTGGCTCGCAGAGAAGTATGGCGGCGTCGGGGCCGGTTACGAATATTCGGTCATTATCATGGAAGAGCTTTCCTACCGGGGAGTTTTAGGTCTGATGCTTCCCCTCCACAATGATATCATTGTTCACTACATAAATAGCTTTGGCAGCGAAGAACAGAAAATGCGGTGGCTCCCGGGGTGTGTCTCCGGTGACATTATCACCGCGATTGCCATGACGGAGCCGGATGTCGGCTCTGATCTGGCCGCCATAAAGACGTCTGCGCTGAGAGATGGGGATGCCTATATTCTGAACGGACAGAAGACCTTCATCTCCTGCGGAATCCATTCCAATCTGGTCATTGTTGCGGCAAAGACGGATGTCCATGGCGGCGCCAAAGGCGTAAGCCTTATCTGCGTCGAAGATGGCACGCCCGGTTTTACCCGGGGACGGAACTTGAAAAAGATGGGGTGGCACAGTCAGGATACGGCGGAACTCATCTTTGTGGATTGTCGGGTACCCGTCTCCAATCTCCTCGGCAAGGAGGGCAAAGGATTCTACTACATGATGGAAAAGCTCCAGGGAGAAAGGCTCGTTGCCTGCATCATGGCCCAGTGCATGGCAGAGGCCATGCTGGATATGACCATCAGGTACTGCAAGGAAAGAAAGATCTTTGGCCAGCCGGTGAGTTCATTTCAGCATAATACTTTCAAGATTGTGGAGATGGCCACGGAAATTGAATTAGGACGGACCTTCCTGGATTCCATGATTGCCGATTATATTGCCGACAAAGACATCGTCAAACGTGTTTCCATGGGGAAAGCCTGGATTCCCGAGATGGCCAACCGTGTTGCCTATCATTGTGTTCAGCTCCATGGTGGCTATGGCTATATGGAAGAGTATCCGATCTGTCGTTTTGCAAGAGATGTCAGGGTGATCCCCATATTCGCGGGCTCGACGGAGGTGATGAAGGTGATTGTGGGCAGGATGATGGGGCTTTAGATTTCATTACGAAAGGAGACATAAATCAGTGGTAAAACAAGATGATATCGTAATTGTCAGTGCCGTGAGAACCCCGTTCAGCCGTTTTGATTCCGCCATGGCTGATATTGCCAGTATCGACCTTGCGGTTATGGTTATGAAGGAAGTCATCCAAAGGGTGAGCGTCAAGCCTGAGGAAGTAAATGAAATAAACTACGGATGCTGTGTCATGGCGGAGATGGCGCTGGAGACGGACATACCTGCCCGTCAGGCTTCCCTGCTCGCCGGATTCCCACCGGAGATCATGTCCGTGACTCTGGATCGGGCCTGCTGCTCCTCTATGACAGCGCTCCGCATGGGCTACCGGGCCATCAAGGTGGGGGACGCGGGGGTCTGCATGGCCGTGGGCTCCGAAAACATGCCGCGAACGCCGCATCTGGCGCCGGGACTGCGAAAAGGCGTGCGTCTTGGTCATATCAGGCTGGTAGACAACCTCTTTGAACTTGGTTATGGAGCCAAGGGATTTTCCCCGGTTGCCGTGGATGCCGGCGAGGTAGCTTTGGAGTATGGCGTCACCCGCGAGATGCAGGATGAATGGGCCGTACGGAGCCAGGAACGTTATGCGGAAGCCTTTGCCAAAGGAAAACTGAAAATCGGCGAAGAACTCATGCCGGTTATTATACCGCAAAGGAAGGGTGACCCGATAGTCATCGAACGGGACGAATCGCCCCGCAAGACAACTTTGGAGGCCCTGGCAAAACTGAAGCCCATTTATGGCAGCCCCACGGTTACGGCGGGCAATGCGCCTCCCCTCAGCGCCGGCGCCGGGGCCATCCTTTTCATGACACGGAAAGAGGCGAAAGAAAAGGGACTGAAACCCCTGGCCACAATATTGACGTCTATCGGCACGGCTACCAAACCACGCGATATCGCTGTGATCCCGGCCCTGACCATCGAACAGGCCCTGCAACGTGTGGGGATGACCATTGATCAGATGGACATCATCGAGATTAATGAAGCCTTTGCCGCCATGCCGCTGGTATCAACGAAGATCCTGGCGGAAAATGATGAAAAGAAATGGAAGGTCCTCCAGGAGAAAACCAACGTTAATGGTGGCGCCATCGCTATCGGTCACCCCGTAGGGGCAAGCGCCGCCCGGATAACCATGCATCTCGCCTATGAGCTGAAACGTCGCGGCGGCGGCTATGGAGTCGCTTCCATCTGCGGCGGCCTCGCCCAGGGTGAAGCTGTTATCCTCAAGGTAGAATAAGCGGACGGGAGCTTGTGAATAGGGGCTGTTCAAAAATGCTCAGGTGCAAGGCGCGCAAAAACCGAATTGCGAGGCGTATATAGATATACGTTGAGCGATGAGGTTTGTAGCGCAACACAGCAGATGAGCGTTTTTCAACAGCCCCAGGATAATCAAATTTTGTTCTAAATAAGGAGGGCAAATCATGATTTTAGCATCACAGGAGAGTATTCGTGAGTGGACGGAAAAGGGGGTTTGGGGAAAGAAGACGCTTATCGATTATTTCAAGGAAAATGTGACGAAAATGCCGGATGCCCTATGCCTCGTTGACCCTCCCAATAAAGAAGCCCTTGTTGGTTTGAAACCGGAGAGGCTGACTTACCGGGAACTCGACCGGGCCGTTGACGCTACCGCCGAAGCCCTGATTGCACGGGGCATCAAGAAGGACGATATCATCATCGTACAATTGCCTAATTGCTGGGAACTTGCCATGCTATACCTGGCCATAACCAGGGCGGGAGCCTTGATATCGCCTCTGCCGATGCAGTGGCGGCAATCGGAACTTGAGTACATCACAAAAATGACGGAAGCCCGGGCCATCATCACTGTTGAGGAATTCGGTGGATTCAAGCATAAAGAGCTGGCTCGGTCAATTCAGGCCATATCCCCTTGCGTCAAAGATATTATCACACTGCCCGAAATTCGGGAGATGACAAAAGGCGAAGTAACGGGCACGCTGGACGGAATCCCGATCGATGCCAATGACGTATTCACACTCTGCTGGTCATCGGGAACAGAGGCCGAACCGAAAGGCTGCCCGCTCAGCCATAACAACTGGATTTTTCAAGCATCTTTCTGTTATGAAACCGCTCCGATCAAGCCCGGTGACAACCTTATTACCGCCGGTCCTCTCGTCAACATGGCCTCCGTGGGAACCGTTTATATCGAATGGTTGATGGGAGGTGGGAAACTTGCCCTCCATCATCCGTTTGACGGTCCTACCTTCATCATGCAGCTCATGAAAGAGGAGATAAATTATACTCTGCTCGTTCCGGCCATTGTCAACGCCCTCTTGAAGCACCCCAAGGTGGATTCTTTTGACTTGAGCAAGATACGGGCGATCACCATCGGCGCCGCGCCGCCTTCCCTCTGGTCCGTACAGGACATGAAGAGACGCTGGGGAATCGATTTCGCCAACATCTGGGGGCAGAATGAAGGAACGGCCAATGTTGCCGGCCCCCTTGACATTCCCGATCTTGAGATGCGGATCAATCACTTCCCCCATTATGGGAAACCGGGTTCGAAATGGCTCAACGTCTCAACACTGCGCAGTAATCTCCATCTGAAATTGCTGGATCCCGTAACGAAAGATGAAATCACCGAAGTTGGCGGAGTGGGAGAACTCTGGTATCGGGGACCAAATGTCATCCCCGGCTACTTCAAGCGCCCGGACATCACAAAAAACGCCTTCGACGACAAGGGGTTCTTCAACACGGGGGACATTTTCCAGATCAAGGACAACGACTGTGTGGGATTTTTCGACAGAACCAAGGACATTATTATCCGGGGCGGATTCAATATCAGTGCCCAGGAAGTGGAGAACATGCTCCTCGGTAATCCCAAAGTGCTCGACGTGGCTGCGGTGGCCATGCCCGACGAAATCATAGGGGAAAGGGTCTGTGTATACGTTGTGCCGAGAGGTGAAGAGAGCATCGATCTGGAAGATATCAGGGCCTTCATGAAAGAGAAAGGCATTGCCACCTACAAGATTCCGGAGCGTCTGGAGATTATCAGCGCCATCCCCAGAAATCCTGTGGGCAAGATTCTCAAGAAGGTTCTCCGCGAGGATATTAAAAAGAAGCTGGGGGCATAATGGAAGAACATTATAAAGCCGTTGCGGCCTATCTTGAATCGGCAATAGGTATCGTTAAGCATATGGGGCTGAAAGTAATTTCCATGAAGGAACGTCACGTGAAGCTCCTGATGCCTCTCCAGAAGAATGTAAATCATGTGGGGAGCATGTATGCCGGCTCTCTTTTTACCCTGGGCGAGATCATGGGTGGAGCGATTTTTGTCGCGTCCTTTGACATTGGTAAATATTACCCCCTAGTTAAAGAAGTTCAGATTCGCTACCGAAAACCGGCATTGACGGATATAACGGTAGAAGCAACATTGACTGAGGATAGGATAGAACAAATCCTTAAAGCGATAGAAGAAAAAGGCAAAGCGGATTTTAACCTTGATCTTGAACTCCTTGATGCTAAAGGAGAAGTTGTTTCCCTGATGCATGGAATCTGGCAGGGAAGGGAAAATAAATAGGCCCCTTTTTTCGTTAGTTGCTCAGAAAAGACAAAAGCAGTTTAATAAATATATCAATTACCTGAATTAGTGGCATGAAAGCCACTTTAGTTAATGTAATTAGTTGACATTAAAGGATATTTACGATATTCACAGTCCCAGAAAGTAACACCTGGGAGGTGAATATGCGACCTGTAGAATTTATCATCAAAGAGGGCG
>JAPLJZ010000141.1 GCA_026388335.1 Deltaproteobacteria bacterium | reverse complement strand
TGATAACTTCCTAAATCGACTCTTCATTTGTACCTCCCTCCAATGGTACCTTTCAGGAGGGAGGTACATTATAACAACTTAAACGGTTTAACCTGCTTATTGTACCACTACCAGAGGTAGTGGTTTATGCAGATTAATAAATGATCAGCCCATTTTACATTGCACATCTATATGTTAATTAACACGAATACCCTTTAAAATCTACGAGAACTATTTTGATAAACACGCATATAACAACCCCCGGGGATTTATCGGTTGACAATCAGGCACATTTACACTATGAACCTCCCGGTTCCCGGGAGGCGTTTTTTGACTATCATTGAACAACTAAAGAAAATATCCATAAAAAACAAGGGACTTGGCGAGGAAGAGGCCTGGCGGCTCTGTGAAGAGGGGAGCATAAATCCCTTCGGCCTCATGGCGGCGGCGTCAGAGATTCGCGATTATTTCAAGGGGAAGGCGATCTCTTTTTGTGGAATCGTCAACGCCAAGTCCGGGAGATGTTCGGAAGACTGCGCATTCTGCGCCCAGTCCGCTCACTATAAAACGAATATTCAGGCCTACCCCCTCAAAAAGGCCGATGAGATCATTGCGGCGGCACAACGGGCCAGGACGGCGGGGGCGGAAATGTTCGGCATCGTCACCAGCGGCAAGGGAATCAAGTCTAAAAAGGAATGGGCGGAAATATTCAGGGCGATTGAAGGCATCTGCAGCCTGGGCGTCTTGCCCTGCGCCTCCCTGGGCATCATTACCGGGGAAAGGGCAAGGGCGTTGAAAGACGCCGGCCTTTTCCGCTATCACCACAATCTCGAAACCTCCCGGAGTTATTTCCGAAATATCTGCACGACTCACGAATATGATGAAGACATAGAGACGGTCCGTACCGCTATCAATGCCGGGCTTTCCGTATGTTCCGGGGGCCTGGTCGGGCTGGGAGAAGGGATGAGCCACCGGATCGAACTGGCCCTGACCCTACGGGAATTGGCTGTCGATTCCGTTCCGATCAATATCCTCACTCCGATCAAGGGAACCCCCCTGGGGGGACGGCCGCCGCTGCCGCCCCTGGAGATTCTCATTACGATTGCCCTCTTTCGTTTCCTCCTTCCCGACCGGGACATCAGGCTATGCGGCGGCAAAGAAAAATCACTACGTCAATTGCTGCCCCTGGCGGTGGTTGCCGGTTCTAACGCCTTCATGACCGGCCATTACCTGACCACGCCGGGAAGAGACCCGGAACTCGATGTGGAGATGATCAGGGACATGGGGTTCATGCCGACGCGGGAACCGCTGCATGTCTGTAAGTGTGCGACAGATTGTCATTTAGAGGATAGGGGAATTGAAAAGAACACCTGTTCTTAAGACGGCCGAGCTGATTCTGAACCAGTTGAAACTGGCTCAGGGGAAGTGGATTTCCGGCGAAGCGCTGAGCAATCAGCTCCAGGTGAGCCGCACCGCCGTCTGGAAGCATATCTGCGCCCTGAAAACGGAGGGATACCGCATCGATTCCGCGACGCGGAAGGGGTATCTTCTGCGCGAGATCCCCGACCTGCTCCGGCCCCAGGAACTCCGGGAAGGATTGAAAACCGTCTGCATCGGCCAGGGGAAAATCCGGTATTTCGAACAAACGGACTCCACTAACCTGCGGGCCAAGGCTATGGCGGCCGACGGCGCTCCCGAGGGAACCCTGGTCATTGCCGAGGAGCAGACCCAGGGCCGGGGTCGGCGGGGTCGTAACTGGTTTTCACCGCCCGGCGCGGGCATCTATCTGTCCCTGATCATCCGGCCCGACATCCTGCCCCAGGAAGCACCCCGATTTGCCCTGCTGACCGCTGC
>JAPLJZ010000217.1 GCA_026388335.1 Deltaproteobacteria bacterium | reverse complement strand
GACACCGATGAGCGCCATCCTGGGATACTCCCAGTTGATGCAGAGGGTCACTTCCCTCTCGCCGGTACAGAAGGAATATCTGCATACGATCAACCGAAGCGGCGAACACCTGCTGGCGCTGATCAACGAGGTCCTGGAGATATCCAAGATCGAGGCGCGGCAGATTACCGTGAAAGAGGCCATCTTCGACCTCCATGCCCTCCTCCATGATCTGAAGATTATGTTCAGGGTCAGAACGGATGCCAAAGGGCTCCAATTGAAAGTGACCGGGATAGACGAAGTCCCCCGCTATATCGTTTCCGATGAGAACAAACTTCGCCAGGTATTGATCAACCTCATGGGAAATGCCGTCAAGTATACGGAAACAGGAGGCATAACGGTCCGTGCGGCCATGGAGGGAATGCGCTTAATTGTCGAGGTGGAGGATAGCGGTTACGGTATCGCAGCAGATGAGATGGGAAAGGTCTTCCAATACTTCGAACAAACGGAAAGCGGCAGAAAAAGCAAAACCGGCACCGGCCTCGGCTTGGCTATCAGCCGTGAATATGCCCGCATGATGGGAGGGGATATCACCGTTACCAGCACCGTGAATAAAGGCAGTACCTTCCGTTTTGAAGTCCCAATCAGCGCGGGCAATGAGTCCGATATGAAAGAGAAGGTGAAACCACGGCGAGTAATTGGCCTGGAACCCGGTCAGGACGTTCCCCGTATCATCGTGGCAGAGGATGTGGAGGAAGGCAGGGCGCTCCTTACCACGTTCCTCACATCGGCAGGGTTCCAGGTACGGGAGGCAGCCAACGGGAAAGAGGCGGTGGAGATTTTCGAACAATGGCATCCCCACCTGATCTGGATGGATATCCGTATGCCCGTCATGGATGGTCTTGAGGCTACCAGGCATATCAAAGAAACCGAAGCAGGTAAATCGACTATCGTCGTCGCCCTCACCGCCCATGCCCTGGAAGAGGAGAAACAAGAAATCCTCTCGGCAGGGTGTGACGACTTTGTCCGTAAACCCTTCCGCGTACATGATATCTTCGCTGTCATGGCAAAACACCTCCGGGTAAGATATGTCTATGAAGAGGAACACCCTACCCCTGTCGATACCGCAATTGTCCTGAAGCCGGAGCAATTGGCGGCATTGCCCCCTGATCTCCTGAACCAACTGCGTCAGACCGTAGTTGAACTGGACACAGCCCGCACCCTGGAGCTGATTGGGCAGATAGCCGAGCAAGATACTTCCATTGGAAATGTACTTCATGCGTTTGCTATGAAGCTCGACTACGGAAGCTTGTTGAATCTCCTGGAAATCGAGGACACCAAAGGAGGAGGAACATTGTGAGGGGAAACGAGATACGGAAAACAGATCAACGGGAAATCCTCGTCGTTGACGATGACCCGGCCAGTCTGCAGCTTTTGACAGACATCCTTGCACGGCACGGATATCGGGTGCGACCCGCCAACGGCGGGGAGATCGCCCTACGGTCTGTGGCCGCCAGGTTGCCGGACCTGACACTGCTGGATGTGAAGATGCCTGACCTTGACGGTTACGAGGTCTGCCGCCGTCTGAAGGCTGACGAACAGAGCCGTAAGGTTCCGGTGATCTTCATCAGTGCCTTAGGCGAGACAGCCAATAAGGTCGAGGGCTTCACTGCCGGAGCTGTTGACTTCATTACCAAACCGTTTGAGCCCGAAGAGGTCTTGGCACGGGTCGGAACCCATCTCAGGCTACATGAGTTGGCCGAACAACTGGAGCAAATAGTCCGCGAACGTACGGACGGATTGATGGCGTCCAATCAACAGCTCCAGCTGGAGATCACCGAACGCAAACAGATGGAGGAGGCGCTGAAGCGGATAGAATGGATGCTGTCCAAAAAGCACACCTCCACCTTGGAAGGCCAGGAGGACAGTCAAGATCAAGGCTATGGTGACCTGACCGCCCTGAATCGCGACGGGGTAATCCTGAAGTCTGTCGGCCACGACATACTCGGGAGCATTGCCGCTGACTATCTGGACTTGATGGGTACATCATCAGCCATTTATGAGGTAAACGGCGCATATGCCTTCGGGATCTTCGCATCGAACTGGTGCCGGATGCTGGACCGAGCTTCGCGGAAACTGTGCGATACCGATGACAACGCCGCGGCCCTGATCTCCGGGCAATGGTTGTGCCATGAATCCTGTTGGACACGCTGCTCGAAAGAAGCCATTGCGACACGCGCGCCTGTGGATATCGAATGCAGTGGCGGAATTCGTCTCTATGGTGTCCCAATTGTTACTGGTGAAACGGTGATTGGGTCGATCAACTTCGGTTACGGAGACATACCGAATGACCCCGTCAAACTGCGAGCACTGGCCAATGCATACCATCTGAATTACGAGGACCTCCTCGCCGAATTCAATGCCTACGACTCTCGTCCGCCCTACATTGTCGAGATGGCGAAAAGCCGTCTGCACGCTTCAGCCAGGCTAATCGGAATCTTGGTGGAGCGCAAGCACGCGGAAGAAGAAATCCGCAAACTCAATAAGGAACTCGAACAACGGGTCGCCGACCGCACCGTCCAACAGGAAGCGGCGAACAAGGAACTGGAGTCGTTTACCTATTCCGTGTCCCATGACCTGCGCGCGCCGCTGCGCCATCTTGACGGATTTCTGGAGTTGCTCCAAGGGCGGATAGTGGCGACACTGGACGAACAGAGCCGGCACTATATGGCAAACATTTCCGACGCAGCAAAGCGCATGGGCATGTTGATTGACGACCTCCTCTCCTTTTCACGGATGGGCCGTTATGAGATGTCCAAAATGCAGGTGGACCTTGGGGTTTTGGTCCGGGAGGTTATCCGGGAACTGGAGCCGGAGACACATGACAGAGCCATCCGTTGGTGCATCGCCGACCTTCCCGTGGTCACCGGAGATCCCGCCATGTTGCGCATTGTATTAGCCAATCTGATCGCGAACGCCTTAAAATTTACCCGGCTGTGCGGGCAGGCGGAAATTGAAATCGACTGTTTGCCAAGCCGGGAAACAGAGACAACGGTATTCGTCCACGATAACGGCGTGGGCTTTGATATGAAGTATGCCGACAAACTCTTCGGCGTTTTTCAGCGCTTGCACCGGGCCGACGAATTTGAAGGCATCGGTATCGGCCTGGCAAATGTGCGCCGGATCATCGACCGGCACGGCGGCCGAACCTGGGCGGAGGGGCAAGTCAACCAGGGCGCCACGTTTTATTTTTCACTGCCCCAACCTCATCAGCAGGGAGCATAACCATGGAAACACTTAAACGCATTCTTCTGGTGGAGGATGATCCGAAGGATATTGAGCTGAGGATAAAGGAAATGGAGCAAAAGTTGAAAATTGGGGATGAGGCATGAATGAACCACGAAATACGATAGTTATGGCCACTAAAATTGCGCTCGTGGCGCTATTGATACTATGCACGTCAGGCTGCAACCAGACGCCGCAAAATCAGGAGCCAAAATACGGAACCGCGCCTTTGTCGCAAAACATCCGGACATATGACTTTGCGGTTCATCCCCTTCACAATCCGTCGAAAATGAACAAGGCATATCAACCGCTCATTAGCTATCTCAACAGACTGGCTAAGGATGTCAGATTTAATTTGGAGGCTTCCCGTGACTACGCCAGTTTTGAAGCAAAAATCCGGGCTCGCGAACCTGCATTCCTGTTGCCCAACCCGTGGCAAACTCTGGAAGCAATGAAAGCCGGCTATACCGTCATCGCGATGGCAGGAGAGCCGCATGACTTCAAGGGGATATTCCTGGTACGTCGAGACAGCGGCATAAGAAAGCCCACCGACCTGAAAGGCAAGGCAGTGAGCTATCCGTCGCACACGGCCCTGGCTGCCTGTATTATGCCCCAATACTTTCTGCACCGTCACGGCGTTAACGTAAATAAAGAGATAGATAACAGGTATGTTGGCTCCCAGGAATCGTCCATCATGAACGCATATCTTAAACAGACTGTGGCCGCCGCAACCTGGCCCACACCCTGGCGTGCCTTTCAGAAGGAACACCCCACGGAGGCTGCGGAAATGAAGTTGATGTGGGAGACCCCTTCCCTTATCAATAATTCCGTCATGGCGAGAAATGATGTTCCTCTTTCTGTCCGGGAGCAGGTCCGCGAATCCTTGCTGAAACTCCATAATACCCCGGAAGGACGTGCCATACTTGAGGGTATGGAAACCGCCCGTTTCCGTCCGGCAGCGGACGCAGACTACGATATCGTGCGTGACTACATTGCCGGGTTTGAAAAAGAGGTGCGTCCGGTGGAGCGGAAATGATAAGAGAAAAACTCTACAATATGTTTTTCGGCACCTTGCGTCGCCAGCTTATCATCGGCGTGGCCGTCGTTCATGCCGTCATGATGACATTATTCATATGTGACCTCACACTGAGACAACAGGCCCTTATCCTTGACCGACAGACAGAACATGCAACGGCGCTGGCCCATACGCTTGCCACTTCGGCAGCCGGCTGGCTTGCCGCAGATGATATCTCAGGACTCCAGGAGTTGGCCGAAGCGCAGCATCGGTATCCGGACCTGGCGTATGCCATGTTGCTGAACAATCAGGGCCGGGTGCTTGCTCATACCGACAGATCACGTCTCGGTCGTTACGTGTCTGACCTGCCGGGCGATATCCGGGAGACCGTGCTGAGCCGAAGTGCGGCAAAGGTGGATGTCATTGTTCCGGCAATGCTTGCCGACAGGCATGTGGGCTGGGCGCGGGTAGGAATAGGTCAGCGCCTGGCCGGACAGAAACTGACTGAAATTACTCGTGACGGAGTTCTCTATGCCATTAGCGCTATTTTAATAGGTTCTTTGCTGGCCCTTCTTATGGGCAAACGCATCACCCGGCGTCTTTATAGCATCCAATCCGTCATGGACGAGGTGCGGTCGGGCAATTACCAGGCCCGTTCCAATTTGACCGGCATCGACGAGGCGGCCGGGATGGCGAACAACTTTAACAT
>JAPLJZ010000103.1 GCA_026388335.1 Deltaproteobacteria bacterium | reverse complement strand
TTTTTAGCTTCGCGGATTCTTCGAATTCACGATACGACATGGCGTTATGACTGGATGTATTCATCCCAGGTGTATTATGAAAATTAAGCTACGCTTTCGGGGTCGCCGTAGAAGTCATCAGCGTGTGCTTTGTGATGGAGATCGACTGCGGCGTGTTCCCGGATTGGCAGGTCATGGATTTTTGGCGGCGGTCTTGACTTGACCAGCCAGGTGATCGAGGATGTCCCGTATTATTTGGTGTTCCTTAATGAAGCTGATGATCCACAGCGGGGAAACACGGAACATGCCGTTATCGTAGTGACAGCCGTCCGTCACGACAATGTGGGCGTGTGGATTGTATCCGAGGAAATCACCGAACGTCTGGATAGCAATGACCGCGCCGGGGATGGGGCTATTTACGCCCAGAGGGTTGGTGCCGAATATTACCTTTCACCTATTGCCTATTACGGTTCTTACCACATTTTACCTATTAAGAAGTCTTTGGGCCATTTACATGAGAGCCATTTCTTCGGCCTCGCGCATGAGTTCATCCCGGAATTTGGGATGGGCGATACTGATCAGCGCCAGTGCCCGTTCTCGCGTCGATCTTCCCTTCAGGTTCACGATGCCGTATTCCGTGGCGATGTACTGCACGTCCATCCTCGGCGTCGTCACCATGGTTCCCGCGGGAAAACGGCTCACGATCCTCGATATTTCGTCATTTTTTGCGGTGGAGTATAAAACCAGGATGGCCTTGCCGCCGGGAGAATCGTAGGCGCCCCGGACAAAATCGAGTTGTCCCCCCGTTCCGCTATACTGGTATCCTTCCAGAAACTCCGCATTGCATTGTCCCAAAAGATCGACCTGCAGGACGGCATTGATGGCCGTCATCTTGTGATTCTGCGCAATTACGCCAGGATTCATGACATAGGAACTGGGATAATTTTCGAAAGTCTTATTTTTATTCATATAAGCGAAAGTCTTATGGCTGCCGTAGGCCAGGGAAAAGACGTGTTTCCCCGTGTGCAGATTCTTATACCGCCCGGTAATGACCCCTTGTTCGATCAGATCGACCATGCCGGGGCAGAGAAGTTCCGTATGGATGCCCAAATCTTTGTGCCCCGAAAGGAAGGGCGAGATCGCATTCGGCAGGGTGCCGATGCCGAGCTGAATTACCGCCCGGTCCGGCACGCATTCGGCAACAATCTTTCCGATGATCGGATCCAGCGGATTCGGCTCCAAGGGCAAGATCTCCAGCAGGGGGACAGTATTCTCCACGATCACCGTAACATCGGAAATATGAATAGGGGCGTCGCCGTACACGAAGGGCATGTTCTCGTTGACTTCCACAATCAGTTTCTTGGAGAGTTTGGCCAGCACGGACAGATAGCCGTTGCACGGTCCGAAACTGAAGTATCCGTCTTCGTCTATCGGGGAAACGGTAGTTACGATAACATCTACTTCCATATTTTCCATAACGATTTTCGGTATCTGGTGAAGATAGGCGGGGATAAACTGGGTCAATCCGACGCGGACCATGTTCCGCGAGGCTTCACTCACGAACCAACTGTAGGAGTCGATAACGTCGATGACATCAAGATTGCCCAGGGTGGCGGCAAAATGCTTTTGGGCGTTAAACGTGTAAACTTTGATATTTTTCAGGTCTCCCGCCCTGGCCCGTCCGGCAATGGCGCTAAGCAAACCGGGCGGCTCCGCCACGGTAACCCCGTGGATAACTGTATCTCCATCTTTAATGGCAGACACGGCATCTTCGCATGATGTCAGCTTCCTTCTGTATTCATCCGCAAATTCGTTCATCTTTAAATATGTCTCCTGTCGGCTAGAAGTTATCTCTCTTGGCCGATCCTTTCAAGTAAAATATCGAGGAGGGAAGGGAAATAGTTGATTAATTATTATAAATAAGATATCAGAAGAGACTCCTGAGTGACAGAAAATTATGAAAAAAATATCAATCAATATGCCCGCGATAGACACATTGATCAAGAAGTGGATTTCGCGGAAAATAACAGCCCAGTATCTTCTTCTGCTCATACCGGCGATATCTTTTCTCTTCCTGACCTTTGGGATCGTCGTGTATTACCTGGGTAAACCGGAAGCAATCAAAACAAACCACGAATTGGCAGAAATCATTGCGAAAAAGACGAACCAGGCGCTCATCAGATGGCTGGAAGAGCAGATTTGCACGGCCCAGACCATCGCCCAGGATCCCCGCGTTATTGAGGCCTGCGTTGCGCCGACGGATGCCGGCAAAAGGGCGGCGGCACAGAAATTCCTTTCCGATATGCACCTGCGCTACCCTTATTATGAAAATATCCCCCTGGCCCTCAAACTTGATGAGGGAAAGACGGTATCCATAGATGTACAAGGCGAAAAGAAGGAAATCAGCAATGGAAATTTCTTCATCGATACGGTGGGCGGCAAAACGATCGGTAAATGCGGTCCCCAGTTCAGTTATATAAAGAATGTCTTTGCGGGGAAACCTTATTTCATCAGCGAGGTCTATCCCAGCATCCTCCGGGGGAACCCGATCTTTGTCGTTGCCGCTCCCATCGAGCGCAACGGCAACATCATCGGTGCGACGATCGTTGCCCCGAGAATGGATTATTTCACCGAGTATTTCGTGGAAAAGTCGGTCATCGGCATGACCGGCTACATGGTGATGATCGATCAGGGCGGAATGATTATTTCCCATCCCCAAAAGAAATTGATCCTGAACAAAGAGGGCCGGAATTTGGTTAAGCCGATCATGGACAGGATCAGTGCCGGAGAATCCTATTTTTTCTCGTCCTTTGATGGTCACCGCAAATCCTACTACGTGGAAAAATTGACCACCGCGCAATTTAATATGCAGGATAGCTGGTATATTATCTTTTGCCGGGGATACGATGAGATCATGTCCGGGATATACGCCTTCCTGACCAAGACGTTTATCAGTATGCTCCTTATCGCCGTTGCCGTGACCTTGGTCGTCTATTTTCTTACGAGAAAGGTTATCTCCAAACCGGTGGAGAAGCTTACCATGGCGGCAAACAGCGTGGCCGAAGGCGATCTCCTTGTGCAAATCGACACTGACGGCAACCTTAACGAGGTGGGCATTCTCAGCCGGTCCATCAATAACATGACCGAGAGCCTTCGTGAACAGACTCTGAAGATGAGGGAAGCTGTCGATACCCTGAACGCTACTGCTACCTCTATCGTATCCGCATCGAGCCAGCAGGAAGAGGCGATGAGGGGTTTTGAAGGAAACGTGGCACAGGTCGGTGTTGCCGCCAAAGAGATCTCGGCCACATCCCAGCAACTGGCCAAGACCATGGAAGGGGTCAAGAATGCGGGCGAGGAGACATCCCGGCTGGCCAATGCAGGACAGGCGAGTCTTTCCGACATGCAAAGCACCATGCAGACCATCTCTAAGGCAACCGAGATCATTTCGGAGAAACTCGACTTGATTCACCGGAAAGCGGAGAGCATTGGCAGCGTTATTGTAACGATTACAAAGATTTCTGATCAGACGAATCTCCTGTCCCTTAATGCCGCCATCGAAGCGGAAAAAGCAGGTGAGTATGGCCGGGGCTTTTCCGTTGTTGCCCGGGAGATCGGGCGGCTGGCCAATGAAACGGCGATCTCGACCCTGGATATTTCGGAGATCATCAATGAAATGCAGGAATCCGTTGCGGACGGCGTCAAGGAGATGGACCATTTCCGGGAAGGGGTCACCCACGGGGTCCGGTCTGCGGATGATGCCAACATGCAGCTGTCGCAGGTGATTGCCAAGGTAGCCTATCTAAGTCCCGAATTTGATAAGGTGAACGAAGGCATGCATTTTCAGTCCACCGGCTCCCGGCAGATCAGCGAGGCCATGGCTGATCTCAAACAGAGCGCCGCTCAGATGACCAATTCCCTTTCCCAATTCAAGGCTGTGACTGATAATCTGAACTTCGCCGCCAACAGACTCAGCGATACAGTTTCCCGATTCAAGGTATGATTATTTTTGAATTGTTGAATAAGACATTGCTTCTGCATGGCTGAACTATTAGGAAGTCCGGTCTTGTGTGTCAAGAAAAACTTAGCCACAAAATGTAGTGCTCAGCACCGATGATCGTGTCGGAGGTACATAGCGACATCCGTCCTTTTGAGAAATCAGCGCACCTTTTTGTCGAATCACCCGTCAAGAAAGCTTTTTTGAGCGCAATTCGGGCAGACCTCTCCTGCACGCCTCTTTTCAGAATGCGTTATGATTGGATGTATTCATCCAATATCGGGACCCTGAATACTCCTGGGACGAATACATCCGGGCATAACGCTTTGAGAATTCGAAGAATCAGTGAAGCTAATTTGAGGCGTAAAGGATAGGTCTGCCTGAAGTCTGCCGAAAGAGCCCTTCGTAGCAGGTGAAACAGCCCAAAAGCGGGTTGCTCAACCGGAAAATTGACCAACCCGATGCTCACCTTCCATCATCACCGATACCGCACCCCATATTTTGTGGCCAAAATGCAATTGACACACAAGATCATTTCCCATATGCTCCCGCCGTGAAAAGCAATGCCTTATCAAACCAACAAAAAGGACAGGTGTGTGCAGATCGGAAACAGGCATTGCCTTTAAACGATCTTTAATAATCACATATTTTCTAATGGCACAAAAAATGCTAACATTTAGTATAAAAAGAAAAATCAAAGGCGAGAGGTGATCTAAATGGCAAAGATTAAAGCATTGGCAATCATCGTAATAATGTTTCTAATGTTGCCGGCCAGCGCATCAGCATGGGACGTTATGGTCAATAACGATTTCAAGGATACCCTAACCATAACCGTATCAGTTCAGAATATGTCAACCCTTCGTTGGCAAGATGTTGTCTTTCAATGCAGTCCTTTTACAGTGGAATCAAAGAGAACGGGATATCTACACCCGATGGAGTGCCATGCGCCCCAATTATCAAATGGGTCATCATCATGCCCCGTAATAGCCGACATTGCCTACACAAGGGAGGGGCGCAACGTATCCTCAAGATACCAGCTCAATCCACCCCAAGCATCCCCATGCAAAAACGTTGGTATCGGTGTATCTCCAGACATGCGTGACAGCAATCGCATTGTCGTTGGTGTGAGTCTGCGTTAGCGACACAAAAATGCAGTATAAAGGTTCCCTCGTCCATACAGAAATTCAAGGGGGATATGGGGTCAGGTCTTGCAATCACGCATAGCTGTCTTATGCTTCTTCACTGTCCGGCTTACAGTTGCATAATGGACCCTGAAACAGGTCGCAATTTCCTGCATGGTATAGTCGCCAGTGGCATAAGCAGCAGCCATTGCGGCCTTGGGATCTGCAATAGTATCGCGATAGCATTCAAGTGGCTTCACCAATGGTCGACGTTGGGTGCGGAGAATTTCGTCCACTGCGGATCGGTCGGTCATTAACATTTGGATTGGTCATCTGGCACCAGGCATGGCATGCCCAATTGAACCGTTTACAAACGTCACCGAAAATATCCAGCCATACGTAACGGTCTGCTTCGCAGAGGAAAATATCCTCACGACGATCACCGCGCGAAGTTACATGATAGAGACCGCCCGCCAACTCTATTCTCAATGGTGCCATAATTTTGTAATAGCGGAGGAATTGTTGAATTGCAAGACCTGACCCCAGGT
>JAPLJZ010000248.1 GCA_026388335.1 Deltaproteobacteria bacterium | reverse complement strand
CGCCTTGCGGTACCCGCAGGTGATCGTCGACCCCAATCCGATCTGGGTACAGGACGGGCATATCTATACATCGGCGGGAGTTACGGCAGGGATGGATCTTGCCCTCTGGTTCGTCGAAGAGGACCATGGAAATGCCGTCGCACTTGCCGTGGCAAAGGAACTCGTCTTATTCCTGCGGAGACCTGGAGGGCAGGCGCAGTTCAGCGCCTCGTTGTCCGTACAGGCTTCAGGCATGAAACCCCTCCTCGAACTCCAGGTCTGGATAAAAGAGAATCTGCACCGGAACCTTTCCATAGAAACCTTGGCTGCCCGCGCCGCCATGAGCCCCCGCAATTTCGCCCGCGTTTTTGTACGCGAGTTGGGGATAACTCCGGCCCGTTATATCGAGCAGATACGTCTCGAAGCCGCCCGGCATCAACTTGAGCAGACGGAAAAGAGCCTGGAGGAAATCGCTTTCTCGTGCGGATTCGGGAGCGCGGAACTGATGCGGCGGGCCTTCCTGCGCTCGCTCGAAATCACACCTGGACGTTATCGCGATCACTTTGGACCTTCTTCAGTAAAAAAAGGGTAATTTGAGGACAGGGCCTGGATGTCCTGCAATAGGTCTGGCTCGTTGGGTTCTTCTGCCTGGTGCTCATGCTTTGCACCTTGGCCGTGGCGATTCCCATGAAGATGGGGGAGAAGCGCCGGCGGAGGTAAGGGTAGTAAGACTATTAGTCAGTGCTTTGCATTAAAGTCTTGACTATTATGCAAAGCACTGATAGAAAGCCGCCATGGAACGTTACCTCTTTGATCCCATCAAGAAAGATTTGGCTAGGAAGATGGTCATCCTAACGGGGCCGCGGCAGATCGGAAAGACCTGGCTGGCCAAGGCGCTCATGAATACCTTTCCACGGCCCCAGTACTATAATTACGATTATGTTGACGATGCGCGGATTATCAATAATCACGACTGGGCCTTGAATGCCGATTATCTGGTCCTTGACGAGATCCACAAAATGAAGGGATGGAAAGGCTTCCTCAAGGGTGTCTTCGATACAAAGCCGGAAGGACAGGCCATAATGGTTACGGGCAGTTCACGTCTCGATACTTTCCGTCAGTCCGGGGAATCCCTGGCTGGCCGCTATTTTCATTACCGCCTGAATCCCATCTCAGTCAAGGAATTAGCAGGGACAATGACCACCGACATTGCCCTGAATCATTTGAATAGGTTCGGCGGTTTTCCCGAACCATTCCTCTCTCAGTCTGATACCGAGGCGGCGCGCTGGCGGAATCAGTATTATACAGACCTGATCCGTGAAGACATCCTCGAATTCAGCCGAGTCCAGGAAATAAGGGCCATCCGGCTGCTCCTGGAAATGCTGCGGGAGCGGGTCGGATCGCCTCTTTCCTATAACTCTCTTGCCGGAGATCTTCAACTTGCCCCGAACACTGTCCGGCGTTACATTGATATTTTAGAGGCCCTGCACATAATCTTTCTGGTTCGCCCTTTCCACCGGAACATTGCCCGGGCCGTTCTGAAGGAGCCGAAGATCTATTTCTATGACAGCGGCTATGTGAAAGGCGACGAGGGGTTGCGTCTCGAGAACACCTGCGCTGTTTGTCTGTTGAAACATGTCCAGTATCTACAGGACGCGCGGGGAGAGGCGCTGTCCCTCCATTATGTGCGAACGAAAGAGGGCCGGGAGATTGATTTTGTCCTCGCCAGGGAAGAAAAACTTCTTACCCTGATTGAGGTTAAATTGTCTGACGATCAGCCTACGTCGGCATTACGCTATCACCGGAAACGAATGCCGGAGGTTACGGCCTGCCAGCTTGTCCATAACCTCCGCCAGGAGCAGCACCGGGAGGGTATCGACATCGTCGCTGCCGGAAGGTGGCTGGCGGAATTAGCGGCGTGAAGGTGAATCAGACGCCAGTTTGACCTATAAATATGATCCATAAATGGAGAGCCAATATCAAAGGTGAGGAGGGTCCGAACACCATGCTTCAGAGAGACAGGTTTTGGTTGCCGTTATGCGTTTTCATTTTCGTTGCGTTTATTTGTGTTTGCCTTTCTGTTTCTCCATGGATTTCACAAAGGCATCCTGAATGTCCTTCGTATTGAAAAAGGCTGAATTCCAGGCGGCGACGTATTTCAGGCCGTCATCCACACTGTGATCTTCCATGTAGTTAAGGATCTTCTTTGTCCCTTTGACTGCCGCGGAGGAGTTGTCGGCGATTTCTTCCGCCAGTTTCAGCGCTCCCGCCATCAGGCTTTCCTGATTTTCATAGATCTCGTTTATGAGCCCCATGCGCAGGCACTCGTCGGCGTTGAAATCACGGCCCGTATAGGCCATCATGCGGGTATTTCCCTGGCCGATGATCTGGGGCAGGCGGTTAAGACTCCCCATATCGGCTACGATGGCGATCTTCGTTTCCCGGAGGGAGACGATAGCGTCTTTGGTGGCCAGGCGGAGATCGCAGGCGGACATGAGATCGAGACCGGCCCCGATGCAATGACGGTGGGCGGCGCCGATATAGATATTCTCCCCGTTGGCCATCCGGCTGAAGCCTTCCTGCATCTGGAGGATCAGCTTGTGAAATTCTTCCCTTTTATCCGGCGTGGCCCCCTGAATGATCTCTGAGAAGGCGGTGAAAAAATCGAAGACATCGATGCCGACACTGAAAGATTTACCCTTTCCGGCGACAATGACGACCCGGACATCGGGATCCTTTTCCAGGTCATCCACAACAAAAGCGAGATCCCGCCAGAAGGGCCAGTTCATGGCATTGAGTTTATCCGCACGGTTCAAGTACAGGATGGCTATTTTCTTGTCCGATATTTTTTCGACTTCGAAGAATGGGTAGTTGTTCATTTGCTGCAAACTCCTTTCACTTATAGATGCGTTTCCTTATCACGTTTTCTTTTTGAGAGATAGGGACAGTTTCTTGGTAGTTGATCATCTTGGCTATCTTTGCTATGAGGGTTTTATGATTCCAATTCAAGAAATCAAACCCAAAAACCCGGAAACTCCCCTGCGTTGTCTTTTTCTTGCAGACGCCCACCTTAGAGATGAACAGGATGCCCATTATCAGGCCCTGTTGCAATTCCTTTTCCGGATTAAAGGACGAGACTCAGAGCGGGAGCGAGACAGGTCCGTACGGCAATGTTCCCCTCCCGGGAGTGACATGATCATCGACCACCTCTTTATCCTTGGAGATTTTTTTGATTTTTGGTTTAGCCGCCAAGGCAGGATTTATCCGGGATTCCGGCCTATTGTCGACCGTTTGATTCACCTGAAAAAAGACGGCGTCACGATGCATTTCTGTGAGGGGAACCATGATTTCCTCATGAAGCCATATTTTTCCCGAATCCTCGGGATGAACGTCTATGAAGATTGGGCAGCCCTCAGTCTTGGGGGCAGAAGAACGCTCATCGGTCATGGCGATCTGGTTGACCAGACAAACCGTCGGTATCTGTTTTTGAGAAAAATCCTCAGGAGCAGGCCTTTTTTCTTTTTGCAGAAGATGCTGCCCCTCTCCGTTCTATGGGCTTTGGCCCGAAAGAGTTCCCTGGCAAGTCAGGAGTTGATGGGGGGCGCCCAGGATGTGATTATGGCCAGGATGGTTGCCTTTGCCGAGGACAGTTTCCAGGAGGGATATGACGCCGTGATTCTGGGACACTGTCACAAGCCGCAGCTTCAGGAATTTGTCGCAGCGGGCGATACGAAAACTTTAATTACCCTCGGGGACTGGATCGCTGATTACACTTATCTTCTTTACGATGATTGTGGCTTTCATCTGCTATGTTACCATGAGGGAGAGAAGGGGATAAAACTGGACACGGCATGAGGTGCGTGTTAAGCACGCACATCCCATCTGAAGGAGTTGCTTATGAATTTCGGGGGTATTGAACCGGAATGTGCATCATACGACGGCGCAACGTTCGCCGTCATCCCTGTTCCCTATGATCTCACGTCAACTTACCAGTCCGGCTCACGCCAGGGGCCGGCAGCGATTTTAGCGGCATCCGCCAACATGGAACTCTATGACGAGGAACTCCAGAAGGTTACCTACCGGGAAGGGATCTTTACGGCCTCCCCGATTGAAGTGGACGCCCGGGGCCCGGACAGAATGGCCGGCGCGATCCGTCAGGTAGTCTCTGATGTCCTGATAGACGGGAAGATCCCCGTCCTGTTGGGAGGAGAGCACAGTGTCACTCTCGGGGCCGTACAGGCCGTACAGGCTGCCTTTCCCAATTTAACAGTTCTCCAACTGGACGCCCATGCGGACCTGCGCGAGTCGTATCAAGGCACGCCATACAGCCATGCCTGTATCGCCCGCCGAATCCAGGAATTCTGTCCCCTCGTCCAGGCTGGTATTCGCAGCATGAGCGAGGAGGAGGCCGTCTTCATTAAAGAGCGGGCCATCAAAACCTTTTCCGCCGATTTTATCCTCGATGAACCCGCATGGATAGATAAAATTTGTGAACATCTCACCGGAGACATATATATAACTATCGATCTCGATGTTCTGGATCCTGCCTTTATGCCTTCAACGGGCACTCCGGAGCCGGGGGGCGTCTCCTGGCGCGATGTGTTGAGGCTTATCAAGGGGGTATCGAAAAAATGCCGGATCCGTGGTTTTGATGTTGTTGAGCTCTCGCCCATTCCGGGACATGTCGCCCCTGATTTTTTGGCGGCAAAACTGATCTATCGCATCATGGGTTATCTGACCGTCTAATCAGACATCCATTATCTTGCGGTCACTCATGTTTGAGGTCTTCACCCTAACCCTCCCTCTGAAGGAGCGGGGATTTTTGGCAAAGGGGCGATCATGGACAGTCTGCAAGTCTCATATATCTCAGTCATTCCGCCGGTCCTCGGTTTCTTTGTCCTTACCGGACTGTCTCTTCTCTCCATCTTACGGGGGGGCCGGAAGCCGACCAACATCCTGTTTGCCGGCATCTGCTTCATGGGCGCCTTGATTAATGCTGATGTGGCCCTGGTGAACATCATTCCGGACAAGGATCTCGCCATCAAGGTCGACCGGTTCACTTATATGGTTTTTGTCTTCAGTCTCCCCATTTATATCCAGTTTGTGCATTATTTTCTGGGGATATCGCGGCGCCGCTGGCTGGAGTACTTGGCCTATGGTTTCAGCGCCATTTTTTTCGTCCTGACACCGACGGACCTGTTCATCAAGGGGTTTGCCCAGTTTGATTTCGGAATCATTGCCCAGGCGGGCAAGGCCTTTCATTTTTTTACTGTCCTGGTCAGTTTTACCGTCTGCTATTGTCTTTACACCCTTTTCATGGGGATGAAGGAAACCCAGGACAACCAGAAAAAGAACCGCATCAAATACATCCTGTGGGGATTGGGACTCAGTTCGTTTCTGATTTCGCTCAATATCCTTCCCGTCAGTGGGCTCAATGTTTACCCCATGGGAAACTTCAGTTTCATTCCCGCCATTGTGCTGGCCTTCGGGGTTTTAAAATACGATTTGCTGGATATGGGGGCGGTGATCCGCAGAGGGACCATCTATTTTCTCCTGACAATCGTCCTGGCCCTCTTTTACGTTCTGATCATCGCTTTCTTCAATGCCCTGTTCATCAGGAGCGGACAGACCCACCCCCTGCTGCTGCCGTTTGTCCTCTCCCTGTTTATGGTCATTCTGTTTAACCCCATTCGGGAAAAGGTCCGGGTATTTATCGATCAACTCTTCTTTCGGGGAAAATATGACTATCAACGTTTGTTAAAAGAAGTCAGCGCTCAGATGACAACTCTCTTACGGATTGATGAGGTCACTGATCTCCTCCTAAGATCGGTTGAAGAAACATTGCAGACCGACCATGTAGAATTGCTGATCTTTGATGAAAAGAGCAGTCGCTTTCAAGTGAAACAGTTGGGAGGGAACGTAGTTGAGAATCCTTTGGAAGAAATAGATCGGGATCATCCACTGGTTGCCTATTTAGAGGAAGTCAAGAGACCACTGAGCGCTGCTCTGGTAGAACGCTCCGGATTATCGAAACATGAGAAGG
>JAPLJZ010000179.1 GCA_026388335.1 Deltaproteobacteria bacterium | reverse complement strand
TGCTGGCGGTGTTTTTTGGGATTGACCGATACTTCTACGGGCGGGAGGAAGATGTGCCTCTCGAAGAAACACCGGCGCCGATTCGCATCGAAGGCCTTTACAATTTTCTGTTTTTAGCAGGGGTGATCGGCATCATTTTGGTCAGCGGCTACTGGCGGCCGGGACACATTTCCGTCTTCGGCATCGAGATGCACTATCAGAATCTCCTCCGGGACGGGGTCATAATCATCCTTGGTCTCCTTTCTCTTTATGTAACCCCGCAGCGCTTACGGCAGGCCAATGATTTCAGTTGGGGGCCGATTTTAGAGGTGGCCAAACTCTTTGCCGGAATTTTCATCACCATCATCCCCGCCCTGGCGATCCTCAAGGCGGGTTCCCAGGGGGCACTGGCCTGGCTGGTTACATCCGTCAATACGCCGGCCCATTATTTCTGGGCCTCCGGCGGATTGTCCTCTTTTCTGGACAACGCCCCTACTTATCTAACCTTTTTCAATATGTCCCTGGGCCGGCTCGGACTCAGCGAGGCCATGATTCCGGCGGCGCTGGCTACGGGGACGGCTGCGGCCAATCCACAGTTTATCGCCTATCTCATGGCTATTTCCGCCGGTTCCGTGTTCATGGGGGCCAATACCTACATTGGGAACGCCCCCAATTTCATGGTAAAATCCATTGCCGAGGAAACGGGAGTCAAAATGCCGAGTTTCTTCGGTTATATGCTCAAATATTCCATACCCATTCTTATTCCTGTTTTTATCATCGTGACGTATGTATTTTTCTGAGCAGGAGGCAAGGACCATGAACGGGCATTACTTTGAGGTAGTCATCGAGGGGCATCATGAATTTATCAAGGGATTTATCAGCGGCCTTATCACCGGAAAGGGCATCCAGGGGGAGGCCTTCTTTGGGGAAGATTTCGATATCGATGATGAAAGTGCGTTCGAGATGCTGACCCGTTTGGTCGGTGTGCGGGGAGAACATACGGTAATTATTGTGGAGTCTCAGGTGATGGAGATCATCAGGGAGGCGCTTGGCAGGCAGGGAAGGAAGGGCGGCATGAATCTCGTTTCTGTCCACGGGATCAAAAATGCGTTCTTCACCTTCTCCATTCAGACCTTTTCCAGGGAAATTGGGAAAGAACTCGACCATATCCTTACCGAGGCGTCTTCCTGTCTGAAAATCGAGCCACCCTATGCCCCGCGGGAGACAGAAACGCCGGAAGGACGGGGCGTCGAGGCCTACGCCCCCCTTCACGATTATGAATTCCAGGTGCGGGGAAGCATTTCGGGGGGTTGCGCGGAGGTCTTCCAGCGCTACCGGAAGTTGAAACATTATGAAGTTGTCGATCTTGGTCCCGTGGAGATCACCCGTGAAAAATAGGAGCGGGGGAGAGGTAATACTGCTCCTTCCTTACCTTTTTAACCGCTGCCACATAATCCAGCCATAGATCGCTCCATTGATCATAATCACGCCGAGACCAAGAATAATCTGCCGAGAACTGGTTAGAAAGGAGGGGTAAATGATTGAGACGACATACCTTTCGATGAAACCGGAGGTATATGCGGGCCCTCCGCCTTGAAGACGGAGCCAATTCTCCAGGGGAGTCAGCGGACAGATCCAGCCGGTAAACTCCACGATGGCGCCCCAGACCGCCGCAGGAATGTGGAGCCATGCCCAGGACCTTTTATGCAGGACAAGCAGCCCGCCGAAGATGACAAACAGGATAAAAAGAAAGTGTATGATAACGATAAGATCCGCAAGCAGCGAAAAGGGTATGGCCATTAAACTTGAGGCTAAGGCTTATGCAGCATGTGTCATGATCTACTGATTATGAGCAGGTATGTGACGCTATCGAGCTATGTCCCCGCTACTTTTTCGGGTATCCCACCGACTGGGCCAGAATGATACGCTGTTCCGGTCTCAATTTCATCACATGGCCGAGGGCGGCGCGATCTATTGTTCCCCGGGTTACGGTCGCCAAGCCTTCGGAAGCGCAATAAAGGTAAACATTCTGGCCGATAAAGCCTGTATCGATAGCGGAATAGAGGTCTTTTACATCATTGCTGGCGGTTCCCATCTGTTTGTAATCGGCGACGTAGATGAGATTGATG
>JAPLJZ010000002.1 GCA_026388335.1 Deltaproteobacteria bacterium | reverse complement strand
TCACATAGACGCTGCCATAACGCTTGCGCAGCACTTTGGAACTTTTAATGACATCCGTTGTTTTTTCCTGTTCTTTGGGAGCCCCCCCCAATTCCTTTAAATAGGATTTCTCCTCGATAACGCGGTCATAGCCGATATATATGGGGATGGCGGCGAGATCTTCCGTGGCCTGTTGCTGAAAGGCCTGAATGATCATCGACAGGAGACCGTATTTCGGCATCACCATCTTTCCGGTTCGACTGCGCCCCCCTTCAATGAAAAATTCAACCGGCAGCCCTTCCTTGATCAAAATTTCCAGATACTTTGCAAAGACTTCCGCGTAAAGGGGATTTCCGCGAAAACTCCGTCGCAGAAAAAAAGCCCCGGATTTTCTGAAGATATACCCGAAGGGGCCGAAGGCCATGTTGGTCCCCGCGGCAACGAAGGGCAACTGGATATGATGTTCATAAAAGATATAAGACAGCAGCAGATAATCGATATGACTGCGGTGACAGGGAATGATGACAAAGGGCATCTTCTTGGAAATATTTCGTATTCTTGCCATTCCTTCACGGTCGACTACGACGCCGTCATAGATATTGTTCCACAGCCAGGACAGAATCCGCGCCCACACCTCAATAAGGACATTACTATAATCACCGGCTATTTCATTCAGATATTTTCGTGATTCCCTGACCAGGGCGGGATAATCCTTTTTCCCCACGGCGGCCATATTTTCCATATAACTGATAAGCCCCGGCTCTTTGAGGACCATGCTGATATGTTCCTGCCGTGATTTCAGGAAAGTGCCCACCAGGACGGTTTTCTCTTCGTCAATTCGCTCAATCAGCTCCCGGCGTAGATTCTGAATCAAATCCGCAGCCGGCATTTCTGCGCTTTCCCTGGTAAACTGAGACAACTCAACCGCTTCCGTGGGCATCACGAAGATTTTGTTGGCATAGCGGAGAAAGGTGATCAATCGCTGGAGGAACATGGTATTATCCGTCTGACCGAAAAGGATGTTCATCAGGCTCTCTTTTTCCTTTTCTCTCCTCCTCCCATACGTCACCAGGACAGGGACGAGATATACCGGCCGGTCAAGGACCTTTTGCGCCTTCAAAAGCGACGCCAGTGCTTCTTCAACTTTCCTGTTCTCGAAGAATTCAGACCCGCCAAGATGAATGATCAAAGCATGACCAGCGGCAAGATGACCTTGGAGTGAGCTACCGTTGTTTTCTTCCGGTTCCACGCGTCGACAAAAAAAGCGCCGGATAAGCGACGACACGACACGTAAGGCGATGGGAAAGGGTTGCCACAGTGTCATATTGACATCATGGCTGTAGACGGGTGTCGGAATCCCTTTACGCAAGGCCAGGTCCCTGATGATCAGACTGTTGAGCTGACTGCGATCCTTCAGGGCATAAACGACCAGTCCCTCGCTGTGGAGTCTCTTTAAAAAATCGACGGCCTCCACGTCGAACGGTATTTTGGAGAGGACCTTCTTAACGAGCCAGTTCAAGGGGAAATTCCCCTCGGCATACAAACTTTCCCGTTTGTAATTACTAGACTCGTGGATCCATCTTTCTATCTTTCCCAATAGCGGTATCATTTACTGTATGTAACCATCTCTTTGCACATAAATCTATGAACCGTTTCCGGCAAAGGCAGCGGGAAATTTTTCTCGCATGGTCTTTTCCACAAGCTCCCGTATTTCCATGGCCGAGGACATCTTCATTACCTCTTTAAGGAGTTTTTTCGAATCCCTCAGGGTCGCTGCCCGGATAATTTCTTTAACCTTCGGAATGGCTAAGGGGTTCATGCTCAGTTCATCAAGTTCCAGGGCCAGAAGAATCATCACATATAAAGGATCACCGGCCATTTCACCACACATGGCGACATGGATGCCGGCCCGATGACCGACATCGACAACCTGCTTGACCATCTTCAGTACAGCCGGATGCAGCGGTTCATAAAGGTAGGATACGCGGTCATTGATCCGGTCGATCGCCAGAACATACTGAATGAGATCGTTTGTCCCGATACTGAAGAAATCCACCTCCTTGGCAAGGACCTCGGCGATGACCACTGCGGAAGGCACCTCAATCATAGCGCCGATTTCAGTATCCTCCCCCACGGCCGTCCCCTCCCTCCTTAAATCATCTCTGACCTCCGAGAGAATCCTTTTGGCGGCGCGAATTTCTTCGATTCCCGAAATCATGGGAAAGAGGATCCTTGTTTTGCCGAAGGCGCTGGCTCGCAGGATCGCCCGGAGCTGCACCTTGAACAGGTTGACCTCTTGCAGGCAGAAACGGATGGCTCGTAATCCCATCTGTGGGTTCATCTCCTTGGCTAACTTTGGATCGGAAAAGTATTTGTCCCCCCCCAGATCAAAAGTGCGAATGGTAGACCATTGCAGACCCTCAATGCCAATAACCCGGCGGTAATTGATAAAGTGATCTTCCTCCGTTGGAAGCTCCTCGCGATTAATATAAATGAATTCGGTGCGGTACAGGCCAATCCCTTCGGCCCCATGTGCGATGGCGGAAGGGATTTCTTCAATGAATTCGATGTTACCGCCGACTTGGATTTTATAGCGGTCCTTCGTCACAGCCGGAAATTTTGCATATTTCAGGGATACTTCCCGGGCCGTCTGATAGAGACGTTTCTTTTCTTCATAACGATGGAGGATCTCGGGATCGGGATTGACAATGACCAGACCGGCGGCACCGTCGATAATAATATCATCGTTGGTTCGCACCAGACGGGTGACCTTCTCCAGGCCTACAACGGCAGGAATGGCAATGGAACGGGCCACAATAGCGGTATGGGATGTCTTGCTTCCGATATCAGTTGCGAATCCAAGAACCTTGTCGATCATCATCTGGGCCGTATCGGCCGGCGACAAATCCGAAGCAATGACAATAACCCGTTCCCCCAGAGGAGAGATGGTTTCCTGCCGCCTGCCGGCGAGATGCCTGAGGATCATTTGCCCCACATAACGGATGTCACTGAAGCGATCCCGGAGGTACTCATCCTCCATTTTCTCAAACAGCTCCCGGTATTTGTCAATGGTCATGCTGACGGCCCATTCGGCGTTTACAGACATCTCCTGAATCCGTTGCACAACATTGCGGACGAAGGACCGGTCCTTGAGGAGCATAATGTGGACATCCATAATATGTAGCGGTTCGAGCCCTGCTACTTCACTGAGACGGCTCTTCACCTCCCGCAATTGTGCTTCCGAGGCCCGCAGCGCATCCCGAAATCGTTTGACTTCCTTTGTTACCAGACTGGCCTTCCCCAGTTTGTAAAAAGAAATCTGAGAATCCCGACGATCAAACAGGTAGGCCTTACCGATCACTACCCCCGGCGATACTCCAATTCCTTTGAGAACAATATTTTTCATGCTTTGTTCTGGTACCATATAAATGATTCTACCCCTTATCAATCCTCACCGAACTTGTCTGCAAACAAACTTTCTAAAGCAGTCAGGGCCTCGACGGCATCGCTGCCCTCCACTTTTACGGTTATAAATCCGCCCCGTGAACAAGATAGCGTAAGAATACCAAGCAGACTCTTGCCGTTGACCTCTTGCCCATCGTATTCAAAGAAGATTCGCGACTTGAAGCGATTGGACGCCGCCACAAGCTTTGCCGCCACCCGTGCATGGATTCCTAACTTGTTTTTAACCTCAAATATCATTATCTCCTGCATGTCAAATCATCAGTGCCACGCACCCGGCCGTCATGCCATAAAGGATGGTGAGGGGAGACATACCTCGTTCCATCGCAAGAAAAGACAACAGTAACGCCGCGAGCACCGCGATACCAACAAGCGGTTGCATCCATATTTCTGAGTAGGCATTGGCGATTCCCTGCCCGAGACATGCGGCAGCAACTGCAAGGAAGAATATGGTTCCCCACCGCATGAAGCGGGCCAATCGCGGTAAATCCCATGACTTGATATAGGTAATTCCCTGCCAACCGTGCCGGTAACCCTCAAGGAAACCTTTAAGACGGATCCAGACTTGCAGCGGATCAAAAAGGAGTAACAAAACAAAAGGGCCCCAGACAGAACCTTGATAGGCCATGGCGGCGGCGGTGATACCGGCCAGAGGTCGAAGACTTCCCCAGAAGAAACTATCTCCGATGGCAGCATAAGGACCCATGAGGGATTTTTTCAATCTTGATATGTCCGAGGTCTGGTCATGATGTCCATTAGCGGTTTCCAACCTGATGACCGAACCGAGTACGGCGCCGGATAAGTAAGGATGAGTATTAAAATATTCAAGATGTCTGACAAGAAATGAAGAGACGCTTTTTTCGTCTTTTCCCATTCTCCGTGCAAGAGGAAGAATGGCAAAGGCGAATCCCAAGTTTTGCATTCTCCGGAAATTCAGCGACGCCATAATAAAAAGTGACCGCAAAAAAAAACCGGCCAAATCAGATGCCTTCATCCTTACTCATCTCTCCCTGCCGATATAGGCTTGCAAACGCTAGATTCGTACCACGGAAATCCTGTTAAGTCAATTCATTCCCCTTTATCCTTGACAGAGGTATGATTATTTGTTAGTAATTTCAACTTTTTTTTTGAGGTGAGAAAGATGATTTGTC
>JAPLJZ010000195.1 GCA_026388335.1 Deltaproteobacteria bacterium | reverse complement strand
TGGGAGCGGGTGGCCAGAGAGCGCATCTTCTTGCCGAACTTGGCGATGGGATAGATGATGAGGGGGAAAATAACCATGGCGATGGCGGCCAGTTTCCAGTCCCGGTAAAAAATAACAAAAACAAGGCCAACCAATGAAAACGTATCCTTGAACATACTAGTGACGGCATCGGAAACCGCACCCTGGAGGGCGCCGACATCATTTGTGATCCGGGACATCAACACCCCGGTGGGATGTTTTGTGAAAAAGGACAGTGACTGCTTTTGGATCTGCTGGTAAAGCTTGTTCCGCAGATCGGCTACCACCCGCAGACCGATCTGGTTCATCAGGACGGTCTGCCCGTAACTGCACAGGCCCTTGGCCGCGTAAATAAACACTACCGCAATGGGAACCCAGATGAGGGTCCGGGTGTCTTTCCTGAGAAAGATATCATCCAGAGCGGGTTGTACGAGAAAGGCGAGACCCGAAGTAGATGCCCCCACGACGAGCATGCAGCCGAGTGCCATCATAAATCGTCCCGCATGGGGCTTTGCCAGGCCCAAGAGGCGCTTGAAAATATCCATTTTTTAAATTATCTCCAGTGCTGATTGGGCCGCCCGCTCAGCCGCCCCCGGGCTTCCCAGCTTCTCTCTGATCCCGGACAGGTCCTTCCTGATCTGCGTTTTTCTTTCTTCATCGGTCAGGATCGCCAGCAGCTCTTTGGCCATCCGCTCCGGATTGGCATCCCCCTGGATCAACTCCGGGACGATAGTCCTCCCGGCAATGATATTTGCCAGACCGATGTGGCTCACGTTCACGAACAGCCGCCCCATCAGAAAGGAGAAAGGGGACATCTTATAGACAATGATCATGGGTGTACCGATCAATGCGGTTTCCAGCGTGGCCGTACCCGAGGCGACCATGGCGGCATCGCAGACGGCCAGGGCATCGTAGATCTCATTGCGGATGATCCTTATGTCCAGCTCCTCCTGGTAAGGCTGGAGCATTACGGCGATATAATCCTGATCCAGGGTATCGGCCAAGGGGAGAACAAACTGCACTGCCGGAAGCTCTTCCTTTAAAATTACAGCGGTTTTGAGCATTTCCGGAAGCAGTTTCGTAACCTCGCTCAACCTGCTCCCCGGCAGGATGCCCACGGTGGTCGTTCCGTCTTTAAGATTGAATTTATGCAATGCCTCCGGTCTTGTATAGCCGGTTTTTACAACATCGAGGAGTGGATGTCCAACGAATACGGCATCCACCCCGGCCTGATGATACATCTCCGCTTCAAAGGGCAGGATGACGGCCATTTTTGCAACGTATTTCTTGATTTGCCCGATTCTACCCCGGCGCCATGCCCATACCTGGGGACTTATGTAATAAAATACCTTGAATCCTTTCTTTGTTGCCGCTTTTGCCAGGGGCATGTTGAAGTCGGGATAATCGATCAGGATAACCAGGGCCGGGCGCTCTTCAAGGAGGGATTTCTTCAGGCGCCTCATAACCCGCAGGATCATGCCTAACTTGGAGAACACCTCGGTCAGGCCGACAACTGCCATGTCTGCCGCGTCGGCGATCTGCAGGACTCCCGCCGCTTTCATCTTAGGACCCCCGACGCCATAGAATTCCAGAGAGGAATCTATAGCATGCATGGCCCGGACGAGATTGGCCCCATGAAGATCCCCCGAGGCTTCCCCGGCAACGATCATGACTTTCCTGGGGTCAGACTTGGTTATTGACATTGACGTTGAATGTCAATAACCAAGTCTGACCCCATCCTTGCTTTTGCCTTCTCCATCTCCCCGGAAATATTCAAGGCCAGTTCCAGGGCGTCCCGGCCATCCTTGCCGGTTACTAAAGGCGTCGAGCTGTTCCGGACGGAATCTACAAAAGAGCGTATCTCTTCTTCCAGGGGATCATGCTGGATCACTTCCACGGCATTGCTGACGATATCCAGTTTACCGTTTTCACCGATCTTCTTGCTTAGGGAAACAAGCTCCCTCTTACTATAATCGACGGCATGATAACCTTCGATGCCGAAAAAGCGGATCTTCTGCATGGTTTTCCCCGTGACGCGACTGGCCGTGATATTGGCGACACAACCGGTCTTGAATTTCAGGCGCACATTGGCAATATCCGCCTGTTCGGAGAGAACGGAAACACCCACAGCGTCGATCGCTTCGATGGGTGACTTGACAAAATGAAGAATAATGTCGAGGTCATGGATCATGAGATCGAGGATGACATCCACATCCGTCCCTCTTCCGAAGAAGGGATGGAGGCGATGGGCTTCGATGAAGAGGGGTTGGTTTATTACCTTGGCTAAAGCGATTACCGCCGGATTGAATCTTTCGACGAACCCAACCTGGAGGAGTGCCCGGTTTTTTTCGGCGACGGCAATCAGTTCATCGGCCTCATGAAGAGCAACCGTAATCGGTTTCTCCAGCAGGACATGAACGCCGGCATCAAGAAAGGTCTTGGCCGTCTCATAATGAAAAGGCGTCGGGACGGTGATACTGACGGCGTCGACAGCACCGAGTAATTCACGGTGATCAAAATATGGTCGACAACCACATTGTTCGGCGGCCCGGCATGCCCTGTCCTCAATGACATCTGCTACTGCCGTAATTACGCAGCTTTCCAGGTTACGGTATTTTTGCAGGTGGTAATTGCCAAGGTGGCCGATGCCAATGACGCCGATACGGATATCTTTCATTATCGGCAGATGCCTCGCTGTGAATTCTGAATGAAATCAATGAACTGACGGACTTCAGGAATATCGGCCACCTCCGTTTTCACCTTCGCGATTGCCGTTTTCAACAACAGCGATGATCTGAAAACAAGGCGGTAGGCCTGCTTCAATGCCTGGATTGTCTCTACGGAGAAGTTTCTCCGTTTGAGGCCGACCATATTGAGGCCGTATAGCTTGGCTATGTTTCCTGAGGCCATGACAAAGGGAGGGACATCTTTGGCGACGGCGGAACAACCCCCGATGATGCAATGGGCGCCAATACGGGTGAACTGGTGGATACCCGTCAGACCCCCGATGATGGCGTTATCCTCGACGTGGATGTGCCCGGCCAGGTTGGCGGCATTGGCCATGACAATGCGATTGCCAAGTTTGCAATTGTGGGCGACATGACAATAGGCCATCAATAAATTGTAATCCCCCATAATGGTTACCCCGATATCTGCCGAGGTTGCCCGGTGAATCGTCACATATTCCCGGATCGTGTTGTAATTCCCAATGATCGTCCGGGTTGCCTCTCCTTTGAATTTCAGGTCCTGGGGGACGGCGCCGATGGAGGAGAATTGAAAAATTCGGCAGCCCTCACCGATATCCGTCTGACTATCAATGACGACATGGGGGCCGATAATTGTGTTTTTACCAATGGTTACATCAGGACCGATAATAGAGTAGGGACCAATCTCTACGCCCTCCTCCAGATGGGCTTCCGATGAGATGATGGCAGTGGGATGGATCTTCATGGGTTAGCTTTTCCCCCTTCTTTTTCCTTGATAATTTTTTCAAGAACTTCGACGCGCCGGTTGAGCGCGGTGATATTATTTCTCATCTCCGGGAGCTTGGGAAGAGATGCAACCACCCGCCGCCATTCCCGGTAAGGCTGCTGGGGCGACCCGGCGCAAATCTGTCCGGGGGGGATATCCTTATGGATGCCGGCTCCTGCGGCAATCATGGCATGGTCTCCGATGTTGAGGTGACCAACCACTCCGGCCTGACCGCCGATCATGACGCTTTCCCCGATTTTTGTGCTGCCGGAAATGCCGACCTGGGCGACAATGATCGCGTTTGCCCCGATCACAACATTGTGAGCAATCTGAACCAGATTATCTATTTTGACGCCCCTTTGTATCCATGTTCTGCCGAGGGTCGCCCGATCAATAGTTGTATTGGCGCCGATCTCAACATCATCATCGATCTGGACTATCCCCACCTGGGGGATCTTCCGGTTTTCCTGCCCCGGCATGGCGAAACCAAAACCATCGCTGCCAATAACCACTCCCGCATGGAGAGTGACCCGTTTACCGATGACACATCCCCGATAAACCGTCACATTGGGATAAAGGACAGATCCCTCGCCAATAGTAACATCGCAGTCGATAACGACGCCGGGGTAGAGAATGACATCTTTTGCGATCTGGACCCGGGCGCCTATATAAACATGCGGGTAGATCGAGGCCTCAGCGGATACAAGGGCGTTTTCCCCTATGAACGCCAAGGGGTGGATGCCTGCCTTTGGATGTGGTCGCCCATAAAAATATTCAAGCAGTTTGCCGAAGGCAACATAGGGATCCTGGACAACGAGCAGGTTCTTACCTGTGCTTTCGGTCCCCGGCTTTACTAAGATAGCGGAAGCTTTTGTAGTTACAAGTTTTTCCCTGTATTTAGGGTTGGCGAAAAACGAAATATCTCCACCTATCGCCTCATCGAGACTATTAACCCCGCTGATGATGACGTTGGCGTCGCCAATGATTTCACCGTCCAGCAGGACGGCCAGTTCGCTTAATAAGGTCTTTTCCAAGAATATACTATCTTGACTTCTTGAGCTTGTTGAATTCTTGAGTGACCCTTTGTGTCAGGTTATTGTCCTTGGCATGGTAAGCAACGAGAACGGCGCTGATGTCGATGATGAGAGTGAAATTTTCTTTCTCCCCAATACTGTTTACGATCTTCATCAGTTCCGGGTAATACTTGCCAAGGAATTCCTGCTCGCGGGCTTGCATGTCTTCATTAGCGTCCTTTAGCAGGTCCTGATAGTCACGGAACTTTTTCTGGTAGGCCTGCTCCATGTCTTTCAGTGCTTTTTCGGTGATCGTGTTCCGCTGCTTGTCCAGTTGATCCTTCAGTTTCTGCAATTCTTTTTCTTTATCTTGTTTAGTCTTTGTGATCTTTTCAACATTTTTCTTAAATTCTTCAAGAGTGGCCTTGCCGACATCGGAAGTCATCAAGACTTCTTTCACATTAATAAAACCGATTTTTTCAGCTCTTGACAATTGAGGATTCCCCAGGGACAGGGAAAAAACAAGACCAGCCACAATTGCAATAAATAGATATTTTTTCATGATCATCCTCCACTTTTATTAATCATTACATATTCATGCCGATGGTGAACTCCCATCTGCCCGGATCTTCACCAGGCTTCCTGTCCAAAACAAAACCATATTCAATTCGTAACGGACCGATGGGAGAATACCAGCGGACACCAGCCCCGGCGGTTTGCCGCATATCACCGAGATTATACCCCCCCGATGACTGTAAACCACCCCAAGCGTTGCCCGTATCATAGAACACGACGCCCTTCATGCCCGCGTTTTTGATGAGTGGGAAAACAAAGTCGACATTGAAACACAACATGGTCGTGCCGCCGATCAGATCTCCCGTGACCGGGTCTCTGGGACCGATGTCCCTTAACCCCCTCAAGGTGCTTATCCCTCCGAGATAATACCTTTCATAAACGGGAAGTGGTTGGCCTTCATTTGCCTGGAGATAGCCTATTCGTCCCCGGATGTCAAAGACGGTCTCTAACGGCAACGGAAAGAACCAGGCTGAAGTACCCGTATATTTGGTGAAACTTGTAGATCCCCCCAGCAACCCGCCAGCTTGGAGAATCGTGCCCGAGTTTTTCGAACCGGTGGAGGGGAAAAAGTTGTCGTCTGTCGAGTCTCGGGAGAAGGTGAGCCCCATACTGCTGGTCGTGGAGCTCCCTGCCTGCTGCTGGATATAACTGGATGCGGTGGATGAAATATTATTCACATCCGACCATGCGAAGGTGTAGGATACGTATCCCATGACCTTCTCCCATATGGGATGCCCGAAAACAGAGCCAAAGCCCTTCGTATCCAGGTTGTATGTATCATAGGCGCGGGTAGCGTTCCAGAGGTCGAACTTGCTCCATATTGGCATGTCAAAGAGCCAGGGCTCTGTGAAGGAGAGATCATAGTAGCTTGATACGGAGCCGATATTGGCCTTTAGGTTCAGGATTTGCCCCCGGCCGAAGAGATTCTCCTGGGATACCGAGGCCATAGCCATCGCCTTATCCAGGGCGCTATACCCGGCACCCATACTGACCATGCCCGTCGGTTTTTCCTTGACGCGGATATTAACATCGGCAAGGGTGTCATCCGGACCCTTTTCGGATTGAAAATCCACTTCCTCAAAATATCTCATGCGCATCAGATTCTTGTAACTCTCTTTCAGATTCGAACTGTTGTAAAGGTCTCCTTCTGCGATCAAGAGATTTCTCCTGATGACCTTGTCTCTGGTCTTGGTATTTCCGGATAAAGATATCCGGTTGAAATAAACCGTGTTACCTTTCTTGATCTGATAGAGGACATCTACGGTAAGGTCTTTATCGTTGACTTTGGTCATGGGAGATACATCAGCGTAAGCATAACCTTCATCATTACAGGTCTGCGTCAGAAGATCCATATCTTTAATGATGGCCCCGCGGTCGAAATTATCCTGTTTCCTGATATTCAATTTTCCCATCAGTTCCGAGCGTGGTGTTTTCAGCGAATCGCCCGTAATGTCCACCCTGCCGATTTTGAACCTCCGGCCTTCGGTGATGGGAATCTTGATGTAGATACCTTTTTTATCGAAGCTGATATTCGGGTCCCCCACATGGGCGTTGATAAACCCGTTATTCAGGTAAAAGGCATTGAGCTTGTTGACGTCCTGCTTGAGATCGTCTTTTTTGAGGAGGCCCGAATCGGTAAAATAATGGAAGAATCCTTGTTCTTCGGTCTTCATCAACCCCTTGAGTTCTTTTTCCCGGAAAGACTGGTTTCCCTCGAAAGAGATCTTTTTAATGTCGGTCTTGTCATTTTCCTTGATGTTGAAGATGACACGAATGTCTTTTTCTTTTTCCTTCTCGACGGTATAGGTGATTTCGGCGTTGTAATAGCCTTTATTATCGTAAAGGGTTTTGATCTTCTCGATAGAGGACGTAATCTTTTCCCGATTCAGGGCCTGGCGGGTCTTGAAAGTCAGGGCGGCTTCAATATCTTTGGTGTCTAATTTCTTGTTGCCCTTGATTTGGATATCCGTGATGAGACCCTTTTCTTTCACGATGAAGGTTATGACCCGGCCGTCTGCTGTTTCCGTGACGTCGGCGACCACGTCGTCAAAATATCCAAGTTTGTAGATAGCCCGGATATCATCGGCAAGACCGCTTTCGGAGTAAATACTTCCTTGGGTGCTCTTGAGAACCTGATTAAGGGCGCTGCTTTCTATTTTTTTGTTTCCCTGAAAACTGATGCGGGCAATCCGTTGGGTCGCGGCTATCTTGATCAGGATGTCCCCGCGCAGTTGGGCGGCTATGGAAGAGATACTTTCCGGACCTTTCCCCTGTGCAGAATATGGCGGCAGAAATTTGCCGGCCGTTACGTCATAGATCTTGACATCCACATTCAGTCTTTCCCCTAATTCGGTCAGGGTTCCGGAGACGACGTATGCCGCCCCCGTGATCTTGCCCATGGCGACGATGGTTGCGTCATCCCCTTTGCGATCCGCCATGAGCTGCATGATCTTTTCCTTGGGGGTGAGCTGAACATTTTTTGCCTTATTCAACTCTCGGGCAAGGTTGTCATAAAGCGCCCCCTGTAGAAAGGCCGCCGGACTTTTACTGTATACCGTGAAGGGCAGCAGGGTTACTTTAATGGGTTCGGCCGCCGAAACAGCTGCCGGGTGAAGAAAGATCACCCCGAGGATAAGCCCAAAGATAAGGATGATACAGCCTATGGATGTCGCGGCTATTTTATGTCGATGAGATGTCATATGTCCTTCCATCGCGGAGACCGACTCTTTTTTGCATGCGGTCTGCCAGGCTTTTGTTATGGGTGACCACCACCAACGTAATTTTTTTTGAGATATTGAGTCCTAACAGAATGTCTTCTATCTTTTTTCCTGTTTCCGTGTCAAGGTTTCCCGTAGGTTCATCGGCAAGAAGAATATCGGGTTCCATGACCAAGGCTCTGGCGACGGCTACCCGCTGTTGCTCCCCGCCGGAAAGCTCGCCGGATTTATGGGTGAAACGGTGACCGAGACCGACGGTCTCCAGCAGAGATTCTGCCCGCTGTTTCGCCTCTCTGCGGGAAAGGCCATGAATCAGGGCCGGCATCATGGTGTTTTCCAGGGCGCTGAATTCGGGCAGCAGATTGTGAAGCTGAAAGACAAAGCCGATCTTCCTGTTCCTGAACTTAGCAATTTTATTATCATCCCAGGAGAAGATATTGATATCATCAAAGAGGACTGTTCCGGAAGTGGGGTGATCCAGGGCGCCCAAGATATGGATCAAGGTGCTTTTCCCGGCCCCGGAAACTCCCAGCATGGCCAGGGACTCTCCCCTCCGGATTTCGAGGTTCAAGCCCTTTAAAACCTCGATATTGTTGCCGTCTTTGATAAATGTTTTTTTCAGATCGTTAACCCGGATCACTAATCGTACCTCAAAGCTTCTGCTGGATCCAGTCTCGATGCGCGTAGCGAGGGATAGATCGTCGAGAGGAAGCAGATCGTCATGGCGCCGATGATGATCATGGCAACGTCGCCATAATTAACCTTCGAAGGCAGTTCCGTCAGATAGTACACGTCTCCCGGGAGGATTTTAATACCTAAAAAACGCTCCACATACACAGAGAGACTTGCCAGATTCAAGGCAACCAGCAATCCGGAAATGGTCCCGAAAAAGGTCCCGATGGCGCCGATGATGATTCCCTGAAAAACGAAAATCTTCATGATCTGACGAGAAGTTGCCCCCATAGATTTGAGAATGGCAATATCCTTTGACTTCTCCATAACGACCATGATCAGGGTCGTTATGATATTAAAAGCCGCCACGAGGACAATGAGACTCAGAATGATGAACATGACCCGCTTTTCCAACCTCAGGGCCGAGAAAAGATTCTTGTTCATCTCCATCCAGTTTCTTGCCCAGTAAGGATAGCCCAGCTTTTTTTCCATCTCCCGGGCGATAACATCAGCCTGATAAATATCATTAACCTTGATTTCCAGGCCGGTGACCATACCTTTCATATTAAGGAATTCCTGGGCGTCTGGCAGGGAAATGTATGCCAAAGTCGAATCATATTCGTAAAATCCCGAATCAAAGACGCCGGCAACCAAAAAGCGCTTCATTTTCGGGATCATCCCCATCGGTGTCGAGATGCCCATCGGCGATACAACGGTAACGGTTTCAAAGAGATAAACACCCAAATGTTTAGCTAATTCCTTGCCGATAAGGATGCCGGGAAGCTCGGCGATATCATTGGAAAGTTTTAAATGGGCGCGTTCGGTCACCTTGAGATAGGCTATTTTGCCATCCCTGATTTTTCCCAGGCTGATGACGCGAAATGCACTCTCCGGTTCCAGACCTCTTAAAACGACACCCGTAACGCCCTGGTTACTTTTCAACATCGCCTGGCTGTATATGAAGGGTGTCGAGGCAACAACGCCGTTTAATACTTCCACATTCCTTGCCAGCTTGTCATAATCCTTCATCGGTCCCGTATACTCCATCAGCAGGACATGGGAGTTCATCCCGAGGATCTTGTTGCGGAGGTCCGTTTCAAAGCCGTTCATCACGGCCAGGACAATGATCAGCGCGGCGACGCCCAGGGCGATACCGCCGATCGACAAGAACGTGATAATGGAGACAAATACCTGTTTCCGCTTGGCCTTGAGATACCTGAGGCTTATGAAAAATTCAAAGGACATGGATGTCTATTCGTCCCTGGCTCTCAGTTGGGGAAAGAGGATCACATCCCGAATGGAGGCCGAGTCAGTGAAGAGCATCACCAGACGATCTATCCCGATGCCTTCCCCTGCCGTCGGCGGCATGGCGTATTCAAGGGTTCTGATATAGTCCTCATCCATCTGGTGGGCTTCTTCATTTCCTGCCTCCCGCTCCCGGAGTTGCATCAGGAAACGTCCCCGCTGATCATCCGGATCGTTGAGTTCCGAAAAGGCGTTGGCGATTTCCTTGCCGCAGATGTAAAGCTCAAAGCGGTCGGTAAAATTTGGATTCAAGGCATTCCGCCGGGAGAGGGGAGACACCTCCACGGGATACTGGGTGACAAAGGTGGGCTGAATAAGGTTTTTTTCCACCTTTTCTTCAAAAATGATCATGAGAATCTTCCCCAGGGCTTCTTTTTCATCCACTTCCAGCCCCAACTGCCTGGAAAATGCGACCGCCTGCGATTGGTCATCCAAAACACCAGGTGCGACGTCCATGTATTGAATAATGGCCTCTTTAACCGTTATCCGCAGCCACGGGGCTGTTAAATCGATCTCTGTTCCCTGGTACGTAAACTGGAGGACGCCGAAGAGATTGCGGGCGATGAAAATAAAGAGCTCCTCGGTGAGATCCATCAAGTCCTCGTAGGTTGCATACGCCATGTAGAATTCCATCATCGTGAATTCGGGATTATGGAAAGTGGAAATCCCCTCGTTGCGGAAATTTCTGTTAATCTCGTAAACCCTTTCCAGTCCCCCGGTTACAAGTCGCTTCAGATACAGTTCCGGGGCGATACGCATATACAGTTCCATGCCGAGGGCGTTATGATATGTTTTGAAGGGTTTGGCCGTTGCCCCGCCGGCCTGCGCCTGCATCATGGGAGTTTCCACTTCCAGAAAATCCCTTTCCTCCATGAAATCTCTAATCAACTTGATAATCCGACTCCGCATGTAGAACACTTCCTTGACGTCAGGATTCATGATCAAGTCGAGGTGACGCTGGCGATATCTGGTTTCGACGTCTGTCAACCCGTGCCACTTCTCGGGAAGCGGGTGGACGGACTTGGCAAGGAGACGTATCTCCTGGGCTTCAATCGTCAATTCCCCTGTTTTGGTTTTGAAGATCCTGCCGCTGACATAAACTATATCTCCGACATCGAGGCGTTTGAAGAGGGCGTAATGCGGCTCAGTTATAAGGCCCTTGTGGATGAAGGCCTGTAGTCTTCCTTTGCGGTCCTGAATACTTACAAAGGAGGCCTTCCCGAAATTTCTGATCGCCATCAAGCGCCCTGCCAGAGAGAATGTTTCCTGGATTTGGGTCAGGGATTCCTGCTCCATGTTTCCAAAGCGGCTCTTAAGTTCTGTCGAGGTATTTTTAACCCTGGCATCGTTGGGATAGAGATCAATTCCCGCCGCTCTGATGCCGGCGATTTTCTCTTTGCGTTTTCTTATCAGTTCGCTTTCTTCCATTTGACAAATGCCCCGCACTAAATAAAGTGCATTTTGCTATATTTTTTTCTCCCATTAGTCAAGGAGGATTTCTGGATTGGAGTTTACGAATCATATTGCCATAAGGGAAGAACTTATGTATGGTCAACGGAAATTGCGATTCCATGAAAAGGAGGACTTATGGTCAACAAGGTCATGCTGATAGGCAGGTTAGGTGGTGATCCGGAGGTGAAGTACACGCCGGATGGTCTCATGATTACCAATTTCACGCTGGCAACAGATGAACAGCGGAAGGATAAGAATGGTGAGCGAGTACAGAAAACTGAATGGCACCGAATCGTAACCTTTGGAAAACTGGCGGAGATATGCGGCAACTATCTGTCAAAAGGAAGGCTGATTTTTATCGAGGGGAGGATTCAAACCAGGGCCTGGGAAGACAAGGAAGGAATAAAACGATACACCACCGAGATCATTGCCGCCAACATGCAGATGCTGGAAGCCAAGGGCCAGCAAAAGGTGCAGGGTCCGGCAGCGACTGAGGGTTCAACCCCTCCTTACTTCAGCGCGGAATCCCTCCCCGATGATGATGTTCCTTTTTGAGGAGCGAATGAGGATTATTTCGGTTCAATCTTCTTGTTCTCTGGTGTTACATCAATATCTTCCGGTTCCCGGGTTGCTTTTTTGAAATTCTTTATCCCCTTCCCGATCGCGCCTCCGATTTCGGGAAGCTTCCCGGCGCCAAAGATTATCAATATGATTACCAGGATAACAAGAAGTTCCGGCATGCCAATACCAAACATAAAGAGTCTCCTTTCTGGAGATGGCTTGATTTATTAAGACGTCCTTAAAGCATTGTTGCACAGTTGTCAATTATTTCAAGGAAGAAAATCAAGGGAGTTTGAGGTGCGCAACCTCTCCCCGCTTTCCCAGGGAAGGAAGGGGTTTATCCTGGAATGAGACCAGAATGCCGCCGGCATTGCCGATATCGATGATAAAAGATTCCCGGGCCGTGCGTTCTATCCGGTCTCCCTTGCTTAGTATCACTTGTTCCGGCTGCTTCTGGTCAGCGGAAATCCTGATCCATGTCTTTTCCACCGCTTCGATTTTCAGATTTAAGGCCTGTCCTTGCTTCTGGCCGCCGGTGCCCTGGTTCGCAGGGGTTTGCCCTGACGGGGTTACGATAGACGGAGGTGATCCGGCAGGTGCAGTTACGGGAATGTTCGGGGCAGGTGCCGTTGCAGGTATTGGTAAAGAAACAATTTTCTGTGAACTTGTCTGATGGACGGAAAAGAGATCCGTAATGTCTTTGACGTCAATAAGTACGATTGAAACGATTAAACCGAGGAGCACGATCGTAGCGACGACCCAGAGGAGAAAATGGATATTTCTAATCTTTTTTTCCTTTTGGGGTAGCTCCTTACGGTCTTCCTCCGGGACCTCATGGATTTTATCAAGGGATATCAGGTAGTTTTCGTATTGTTGCAAAAGGGGCTTGCTGTCGGTTTCCAGTATCCCGGCATAGGTCTTGATGAAGGTTCTCGCGTAAACCGGTGCGGGAAGAAGGTGGTAATGTCCTGCTTCGATGGCTTCAAGATTGGTTACGGTGATTCTCGTTACCGAAAAAATATCCTTCAGGGTGAGTCCCCTGGCTTCCCGGAGGCGCTTGAGATCGATAACTTCCGGTTCTTTGTTGACGGTAGCGATTTCTGTTGATAGAGGTGCAGAGGTTTTCATGTCTGTTTCCTTGTGATGATGCCTATCTGATATGAAAATACCCCTGTTCTTTATTATCGTCGAATACCATACACTATTCTTGCTGCAAGCCGATAAATTAAGACGGTGAATTGCTTAACATCAATTACGAAGCCATGCAAATAAAATTATTGAAGGAATTGTTAATCATGATGAATATGGAAACAACGAGGGAGATTATCGCTGCGAATTCCGATTATAAGAGACTGGCCGTGTCGGCGGCGCGGGAGGCCGGGAGCTACTTGAAAGATCACCTTTATGGCCGCCATCTTGTCCGTTTCAAGGGAGAGATCGATATAGTTACTGAAGCGGACCAGCAGGCCGAGAGCATGATCATCGCGGCCATTCATCAGCAATACCCGGATCACGATATTCTGGCAGAAGAATCGCCGGCCACACATACCGGTTCTCCTTATCGCTGGATCATTGATCCCCTGGATGGGACAACCAACTACGCCCACGGCTATCCTGTCTTCTGTGTTTCCATTGCCCTGGAATGGGAGGGAATCTGTACCCTGGGGGTGGTATTCAATCCCATGCTGGAGGAGATGTTTGTTGCGGAAAAAGGGCAGGGCGCTTTCCTCAATGGCAAACCCATCGCCGTTTCGCAGACAGCGGAACTTTTCCGGAGTCTGCTTGCAACAGGATTCCCTTACGACATCCGTTTGACCAAAGAGAACAACATGGATCATTTTGAATCGATGGCCGTAAAGGCCCAGGCCATTCGCCGTGCAGGTTCGGCGGCACTGGATCTGGCCTATGTGGCAGCAGGCCGCTTCGATGGCTTCTGGGAATTGAAACTGAGACCCTGGGATACTGCTGCCGGATGTCTGCTGGTGCAGGAGGCGGGAGGGGCCATTACGGATTTACATGGGGAAGCGTTTACGTTGACAGCCCCCCATGTCGTAGCATCAAACGGCAAGATACACGGGCAGATCCTGTCCGTATTACAAGTGGCAACCGAGCCAATCTAAGGATTAATGAACCGTAAAAAGTCGAAAAATTGGCCATAATAGACGGCTTCGTAAAAAGATCCGCAGGCAAGGCGCGCAAATCACTAGGACTGAAGCGTACTTGGCGTACGCCGCAGTGACGAAGGATGCGGCGCAACGCAGCATCCGGGCTTTTTACGAAGCCGTCAGGATTGGTTCGCCGGGATTTCAGAAGCTGTATTCAAATTCCAGGATGATCCGGTCGTTACGCTGCCAGCGGCCGTAGGTGCTGTCGCTTTGCCCCCCGAAAAATTCACCAGCGAGTTTTGTGATCAGGCCGTCCCGGAGTTTATATTTTGCCTCCAGTCTCTGAAACCGTCCATAATCAACCTGGTTGACCTGAAAATTACAGACGAACTGAAAAGACAATTTATTATTGTACTCAAAATTGATGCGGCTGAGAATGTCATTACGGCCAAGGCGCGATTTCTTTGAACTGGAGACATAGTTTTCCGCGTTCTGAACTCTTGTGATGATCTCATTGGCGTATTCAGCGGTAAATTCGATCTTCTCCAGCCAGATCTTTTTGGCGAAGTCATCAAAGGTGTAAGTAAACCCGCCCACGTAATTAAAATAGTCGTCATCCTTCCGGTCGTAACTGAAATTATAGACAACCTCCCCATGAAATTCCCAGCTTTCATAGGTCGTGGAGAAACCGGCGGCATAGTCGTCCACCTTGACGACTTCCTTGATGCGTTGGGGTTGGGTGGTTCCCGGAGTTGGTCCCGGCACTTGCTCTTCTCGAACGACATAGAAGGGATTGGGGCCATGATAGAAGGAGGCAAAGAGATCCCAGCCGTAAAACCCCTTCTTCTTGAACCGGGCAAAATAGCCGAAGTTGGTATCCGTGACCTTGGCAACGTCGTCCTTCATGTTGGCGTTGCCCGCATCGTAGATGTCGAATTCCGTGCTTTCTCCCTGCTTCCGTTCTCCCATCCAGCGTGAAGTTTCACTGGGCGTCTTCTGGGGCTGATACACGGGGAGAAAGGCGGCGGTTAGCGTCGTCGCTTCCGCTACGTCGTAATCCATTCGCGCCTGCCATATATTGAGATCCTTGACGTCCATCGGGTCATTAAGATCCTGAGGCCGCATCCGGTCGGAGGGCAGGTACAGCGTGGACATGCCGTTGGTGAGGGTCTTTTTCCCGACAAGAAAGTTGAACGTATCCCGGCTATAGTTGAGATATAAATCGCTGATATCCATAATGCGTCGGCGCCGGTCCATATCCTGCCAGAACTCACTGAAAGAGGTGCCGGAATATGTGTTTTCCTCGTTGCCGTATTCGACCCAGCCGCCGACATTAAGGGCGAAGTTCTTGTAGCTGATCTTGTCGGAAAACTTGAAAAGGGCTTCGCCGAAATCGTTTCTTGTATCCGCTCCATCCCTTTCCGGCGGATTCTGCCAGTAATGCATCCCTCGCAGGCGGAGACTGCCGTGAAAGTCGTCTACAAGCTTCGAGAAGATAGTCGGCTGCTTTCCTGCTACCTGGGGAACCTTCTCTTGCCCCTTTTGCTCCGGAGGGGTCTCTCCCGCCTTGTCCATTTCCTTGAGCAGATCGTCTTCCTGGAAACGGTAATCCGTCTGCCCCCACGAGAAAGGGGGGCAGAGGAGATAAATAACCAGCAGGAATGCCAAGCTTTTGAGAAGCGGGTTCATTCTCATCGGTAATGGAATCCTTTACTCCAGATGTTTGCCTGACAGAATAAACTGTTCGGTGAAGGTGGAATCAGCCATATTGATATTTATTTTTCGAGACCTGGTCGTCGTTGCCGTTTTGTGGCTCTTTTCCATATTGTTCATAATGGTCTGCATGGGACGCATGACGGCGCCGCCTACGTTCACGTACTTGTAGTTGAGTTGGGTTTTCTGGTGTTTACTGCGCCGGTCGTAGAAATCCGTCTTCAGTGTGGTCAGGTTGACCTTTTCGATCCACATGATCCGCTTGGCGTAGCCGGTTTCCTGCTTTTTTTTGTCATTGGCGGGGAGGGCCTCGATCACATAACAGTCATAGGCCTTTCCTTCATGATTGAACTGTTCCGAGCGGAGGATGTTGTAATTAAAATTGTCCAGATCTTCCGGTTCCATGTCTTCATAGGTAAAGTCGGTGCCCATGAAGTAGTTTCTCTTCCCTGCCTTGGCAATGCGCTGCTCCGTTTTTTTCGCAGGAAGGTAGAGCCACTGATCGTTGTCCCCGCCTTTTTTCTCCCAGGTCCGCAGGGCCGTCCCGCGGATGTCGCCGGGGCTCAGAAACACCACGAGGTAGCGGTGTAGGTCCTTGCCGACTTCCTTTGCATAGCGCACGACCTGGCGGTTTTCCTTGGCCCCGCTCTTGTCCTGGAGGACCATGTCCTCATTGCCGATTTCCGTCTTGACCTTATGGCGTTCCTTCTGTTTCTCCATGACCTGTTTTCCCGTCATCTGCGCTGAGACAACGGAAGCGCTGAAAAGAAATAAAATGCCGATGATCCATATGATAGTCCTTTTTGCCATATCCGCCTCCTTTGATAAGCTGATCATGATTAATCTTAATTATCCTATTTATTCCGGGCTGGTTCCTTCTCCAGCCTTTCAATCCTTGCCTTGATGTCTTCCAGCTCTCGCCGTTCCGGAATGTGGAGTTTCCTCAAGAGGATGGTTACGACCTTCTCCACTTGATCCTCCAGCTCATCCATCCAGTTGGCATAGAACCAGAAAGCGGTAAAGTCCGTCATAACCTTTTCTGTTTCACCTTCGACGGCATTGCGAGTCTTATCTGTTTTTTTCACGAGACCTTCGACGGCCTCTTGGGCTTCCTTTCTCGCCTTTTCCCCTTTTTCCGCCAGATTGTCAACGACGCCTTGAATTTTATCCGTCGCCGCAAGGGCCACCCCTGTGCCGATCAGCACTGCCTTTTTTGCCAGATCCAGCATCGCTTTCTCCCTTCTGATCCGATCTTGAAATCCTTTATTGTCGATAATTTCATATACTATGAAATCCCGTTGTGTCAATGATGATTTCGGAGGTATTTCCCGTTGACAGGACAGGGTGTTTCCAATATGCTACCCGTCACATTAACCTTCCTCATTGGATTGGAGGTTTTCCAAACAGATCATGAAAACTGAAAAAACAAAAGAAGAAAGTCCGTCCGCTCCTTCCACATCTTCATCTCCCCCCTTTGCCAGCCGCTTTGAGAGCATTGGTGTCAAGGTCCCTGAGCAGCGCCTCTCCACGAAGGATTTGATGAGCGGGGTGAAGATGTGGGGAAAGTTCGATCTCGAAAGGCTCACCGGCATCAAGGAACGCCGGGTATGCTCAGAGACAGAAGACTCCTATGATCTTTCCCTTAACGCCGCCCTGGACTGCCTGAAACACTCACGTTATCAGGCCGAAGACCTGGAGATGATCATTTGCTGCTCCATTACCAAATATAAGGACGGCATGACTTACGTGTGGGAACCGCCCTTTTCCCTGTATATCAAGGAGGCCATCGGGGCGCCTCGGGCCTTGAACTTCGACATCGCCAATGCCTGCGCCGGGATGCTGACGGGCGTTCTAATTATGAATGATTTTATCTGCCGTGGGGTCATCAAGCGTGGCATGGTCATCTCAGGGGAAAGCCTTACCTCAGCGAGCCGTAACGCCGTTCCCCGGGTAAAGACCATTCTCAGCGGCCAATTGGCCTCCCTGACCGTCGGTGATTGCGGCGCCGCGGTGATTCTGGAAAGATCCGCGGAAGGTAAGGCGAAATTAGAAATATCGAATTTTGTCACCCTGTCCAAGTATAGTGATCTCTGTATTGGAGGTCCCTGTCGTAATGCTCCGGGGGCGCAAATGACCACGGATGCCAGGAAGATTCATCAGGTAGCCATCGCTAATATGCCTTTCATTACAGAAAAGGCATTGAAAGAATCAGATTTGGGATATGGTGATATCGATCATATCGTTCCCCATCAGACCTCCATGCGGGCCATCCATTCGGGAGACAAGCGGCTGGGCCATTATTTTGGAGTACGGGCGAAAAACATCATCGTGAACCTGCAGGAATATGGAAATACCGCGTCAACATCCCACTTTCTGGCCCTATACCGTCATCTCAATGAAAAGCGTTTCAAGCCCGGAGAGAAGATGATGCTTATGGCCTTGGCTTCGGGTTTGACTGTTGGCTTCGTAATTTTTACTATGGATGATTTGGTGGATCGTTATGGGATCGAAAATTGATGCGGTTGGTTTAAGCACCCCGGGATTCTTCCGTCGGGGGTCCGTCGACATGGAAATAAAGGCAGCAAAAGACTGCTTGAAAAGCGCCCAATTGGACCCGAATTTGCTGGGAATCCTAATTAATGCCGGGATTTATCGCGATCGCCATATCGCGGAGCCCGCCATTGCAACTTTCATTCAACGGGCTATCGGCGCCAATGAGGTCTTTACCGGGGATCGCAGCACCTTTTCCTTTGACTTGACCAACGGCGGTTGCGGGATGCTTACCGGCATGATGGTCGTGGACGGCTTTCTCCAGTCAGGGACGATTGATCACGGCATGGTCGTTACTGCCGATACCGACCCGGTTCCCGGTGAGAGCCAGGGTTACAACTATACCCCCGCCGCTGCCGCTGTACTGCTCTCTCGGGGAGAGGATGGCGCCGGGTTCCTTCATTTCAAGACAGAAACGGAGGCCCGTTTTATTGATGATCTGCAGAGCAGGCTCGGATGGATGCAGCATAAACGGAAGATGGGGAATTTCCTGGTGATGAGCCAGGCAGAAGGGTATGCAAAAGAATGCGCTCAGTATGCACTGGAAAACCTGGATGCATTTTTGAAAGATACTTCCCTCAAAATGAAGGACATTGACTTGATTATCCCTTCCCAGAGCCCGCCGGGGTTTCTTGAGGAGCTTAAAAAGAAAAAAGGGATGGAGGAGAAGCTCGTCGATGTGACCGACAAACTGGAGAATGTTCACACGGCGGGGATCGGATTTGCCCTGGCGCGGGCCATGAGTTCGGGACGCTTCACCGCGGCGAAAAATTGTCTGTTCCTGACCGTCGGTGCAGGGATAACGGTATCCCTTGCTCTCTATAGAAATCTTCAATAACAATGATGAATCGTACCGGGCTCACAAGATTTGAACCTGCCGATGCTGTTGCAGACAAAATCACGCCCCCCTTTGATATCGCCCCGCACCGGCGCTTATACCCTTTCGCGAGCCATTGGCTGAAGGCCCCCGGTTGCTTTTATTATCACTACCTGGATGAAGGGCAGGGGGCGCCGGTGGTGGCCGTCCACGGCAATCCCACCTGGTCATTCTATTACCGCGAGATCGTGAAGGCCCTGAGTCCATTTTATCGTGTGATTGTTCCGGATCATGTGGGTTGCGGACTTTCCTCGCGGCCGACGGACGAGGCCTTTGACTACACCGTGGAAAGCCATGTCAATAACCTCGAAGCCCTCCTGGATCATTTAGGACTGAACAGCAACGTTACCCTGATCGTTCACGACTGGGGAGGGATGATTGGTATGGCCTGCGCCGCCCGGAGGCCGGAACGGATCGCCCGGATCATCATTCTCAATACCGGGGCCTTTCTCATTCCCGCGGAAAAGACGCTGCCCTGGCAATTGTCGTTCATCCGCCATTTTCCGGCCATTCCGGCACTGCTGGTGCGGGGTTTCAACGCCTTTTCCTATTTCGCCACTTTTCTGGGTGTTGCCAAGACGATGTCCGGGGAGGTGAGGGATGCCCTGACAGCGCCCTATGACTCCTGGGGAAACCGGATTGCCACCTTGCGCTTTGTCCAGGACATCCCCGTTTATCCGGAAGACAAGAGTTACGCCCTCGTAAAGTGGACGGACGAGCACCTCCACCTCCTGAACCATATCCCCATGATGATCTGCTGGGGGATGAGGGATTTTGTCTTCGACAAGATTATCCTCGCGGAATGGCAAAAGCGATTTCCCGAAGCGGAAGTACACACCTTTCCCCAGGGCGGGCATTATATCCTCGAAGATGAGGGGGAAGCTATTGTCGTCCTCATAAAGGATTTTCTAAAAAAACACCCCCTTCCCGGATAATGTAAATGGAAGATACAACCGTCAGCACCTCAAAACTCAACGGCACCTCGAACCTTAGTGAGCATCTTTCCCGCGTCGCCCGCCTCCTTCCGGACAAGAAGGCCGTTATCTGTCCCGCTGCCCCTAACTCCGGAACCTTTGTCCACTGGACCTTCCGGGAACTGGAGGAGGAAACGGACCGCCTGGCCCACGGTTTTCAGAAGGTCGGGATTACCAAGGGGGTCAAAACGATCCTCATGGTCCGGCCGTCCCTGGAATTGTTTGCCGTTACCTTTGCCCTCTTCCGGGTAGGGGCTATCCCGGTGATGATCGATCCGGGCATGGGTCGGCAGAAACTCGTGGATAATCTTTCCTCCATTGGCGCCGAGGCCTTCATCGGCATCCCCCTGGCCCATATCCTGAGGGTCCTCTCGCCGGGAAAATTCTCGACCGTGAAGGTAAAGATTACCGTCGGCAGGCGCTTTTTCTGGGGGGGATATACCCTTAATGATTTTCGCAAGGCCCCCTGGCGGCCTTTTCCGCCCGTTCCCGCCCGCCCCGATGAACGGGCGGCCATCTTCTTTACCACGGGCAGCACCGGCCCTCCTAAGGGCGTCGTCTATGAACACGGGATGTTTGATGCCCAGGTCCGTTACCTGAGCACCCACTTCGGCTATGGACAGGATGAGGTCGATCTGGCCACCTTCCCCCTTTTTTCCCTTTTTGACGCCGTCCTGGGGATGACTTCGGTCATTCCCGATATGGATCCCACCCGTCCCGGTGCGGCGGACCCGAAGAAAATCATTCAGGCCCTCGAGATGCACAACTGCAAAAGTATGTATGGATCGCCCGCCCTGTTGGAGAATCTGGCCCGTTATGGGGCGGAGACGGGGAAGAAGCTCCCCGGCATCAAGCGGATCATCACCGCCGGGGCCCCGGTGCGGCCGGATCTCATGGAGGCCATGCACCGCATGTTGCCCGACGACGCCCGGATTCATACCCCCTATGGGGCGACGGAGGTCCTGCCGGTGAGCGATATCGACAGCAAAGAGATCTTGTCTGAGACCCGGCGAATCTCTGAAAGGGGCGGCGGGACCTCCGTCGGCAGGCCCCTGGCAGGGATGGAGGTCCGGATTATCGAGATTACCGAAAAGCCGCTCGCAAATATCCAGGACGCCGTAATCCTCCCCCAGGGACAGATCGGAGAGATTGTTGTCAGGGGACCGGTGACGACAAAAGAATATTTCCAGAACCCCGAGGCGACCCGGGCGGCGAAGATGCAGGACGCCGACGGCGGCATCTGGCATCGCATGGGGGATCTCGGCTACCTGGACGATACGGGGCGGCTGTGGTTCTGCGGCCGAAAGGCCCACCGGGTGGAAACGGCCGGGGGAACCCTCTTCACCATCCCCTGCGAGGCCATCTTCAATCAGCATCCCCGGGTAAGGCGCTCGGCTCTTGTAGGCGTCGGTAAGGTGGGAGAAAAGAAGCCCATCATCATTATCGAATTGAAGGCCGGGGATGGGGGACAAGATAAAGAAAAATTAACCGTCGAGCTCCTTGAATTAGGCCGGTCCAGCTCTATAACCAGTGGAATAGAGACGGTTTTGTACCATCACAGCTTCCCGGTTGATATCAGGCACAATGCCAAGATCTTCCGGGAGAAGCTTACCGTCTGGGCCGCAGAGCAGCTCAGATGAGAATGGAAGACATCAAAGATAAGATATATGTTGCGGATTTGTCCAAGCTGGCGAAGCTGACCGTCCTGGTTACGGGAGGAGGCGGATTTCTCGGCCGGGCGATTATAGATCAGCTCCTCCTACAGGGATGCCGGGTCCGGAGTTTTTCTCGGGGCGACTACCCCGAACTCAGAAAGCTGGGGGTTAGCCTGCTCAGAGGCGATCTGGCTGACGAAGCTGCCGTTGCTGCGGCCTGTGACGGATGCGACATCGTCTTCCACAACGCCGCCAAGGCGGGTATCTGGGGAGATTACGAGGGGTATTACCGGCCCAATGTCGTAGGGACAGAAAGTGTCCTCGCCGCCTGCAGGAAGAAGGGTGTGCGTCGCCTGGTCTTCACCAGTTCGGCGAGCGTCGTCTTCAGCGGTGGAAATATCGCAGGGGGCAACGAATCCCTCCCGTACCCGGAAAGGCCCCGTTCTCCCTATACGGCCACAAAGGCCATAGCGGAGCGCATGATCCTGGCCGCTGATTCCTCGGAGATTAAGACCCTCTCTCTCCGTCCCCACCTGATCTGGGGACCACGGGACAACCACATCATTCCCCGCATTATCGCCCAGGGTCGATCAGGTAAATTGCGCCGGGTCGGGGAAGGTAAAAATATGGTCGATACGACTTATATTGATAACTGCGCCGCTGCCCATCTTTGCGCCGCCGTCGCCCTGAATGAAAACCCCGCGGCTTCGGGTAGGGCCTACTTCATCTCTAATGGAGAACCGATAAATCTCTGGGACCTTGTCAACCGCATCCTCCGCATCGCCGGTGTCCCACCGGTTAAAGGGGCGATTTCTTCCGGAACCGCCCATGTGCTGGGGGGCGTCCTTGAGTCCGTCTACAAGGGGTTAAAACTGTTGGGCGAGCCACGGATGACCCGCTTCGTAGCGGAAGAACTTTCTACATCCCACTGGTTTGACATTACGGCGGCCAAGGCAGAATTAGGGTATGTCCCCGCGATCAGCATGGAGGAAGGATTCAAACGCCTGCAGGCATGGCTGGAAACGAACGCTGTCTGACCTCCCAATGGGGGAAGGAATGTGCCTTCAACATAGTACCAACTTGCTGACACCCTCGGCATAAGTCATTGATATTGCTATAAAAGTATGTAGATCCTTTCGCATCCGAAGCGTCAATCTTATCTTAATGATATCGTATATTTAACTTTGATGCAAAATGCATCTTTTTCAAATCCTCATTATTTTAACTTACCATTTTCGAGAAATAGACAAACAGGCCGGAATAATGGACATGCTCTGAAATATAGCCATATAGAAAACGATCCCCTCTAACCTTTGAGCGCTGCGTTTTTTCCCCGATACCCTGAAGGGCATGCGTAACGGAACCTGAGTGCGAAGATCAGAATGAGGATGACGAGGGTCAGGGGATAAATCACTTCCATAACCCAATTCCGGATAGCGAAGGCGTAGACGACCCAGAAGGCGGTAGAGATGATCAAGATGCCGATGAAGCGTGCATTGATCACACCGGCGCTTTTTGCCCGCCACATTTCATATAACTGCATCAGCAGGGGCACAATGGTTCCGAACAACAGGGAGATCAGCATTAGATCTTTCCAGGGAAGAAATATCATAGCGGGAATCATTAGGGGGAAGACGTATAAAGCCCCTGTTTCCAACTTCGTAAAGCCTTTGTATTTCCATAAACCGAACAGGATCGGCAGATGCAGAAATCCCAGCATGCCGTTGAAGATGGCGGCGATGCTTTTGATGTAGTATCCATAGGCGATGACAGTAATGAAGAGGCAGCCGAAATAGATGAACAGGCTAACGGAGATCGATTCTCCGGACTTGTTCCGCCAGATGGAGAGATTCTGCATCCAGAACCCCCATCCTTC
>JAPLJZ010000031.1 GCA_026388335.1 Deltaproteobacteria bacterium | reverse complement strand
TCAACTTCTCGGATGATATTGTTTATGAACGGCCTTCAGTCTTTCTCTGGTCACATGGGTGTAAATCTGGGTCGTCGAGATGTCGGCGTGACCCAGCATGACCTGTACCGCTCTCAAATCAGCCCCCCCCTCCAGGAGATGGGTGGCAAAGGTATGACGAAAGGTATGGGGATGCACCTTGTCCTCCAGACCGGCCAGGCGGGAATACTTCTTGACCAGTTTCCACAGCCCCTGTCTGCTGAAAAGCCTTCCCGATCTATTTAGAAACAGGAAATTGGTGGACTTCCCCTTGACAAGACCGTTTCTTGCTTCTTCCACATAGAGCCTCAGCAGGTCATAAGCAGACCTCCCCACAGGTACAACCCTTTCCTTCCTTCCTTTCCCCATCACGACCACATAACCTGCCTGCCAGTTGATGCTGTTCATTGTCAGATTAACCAGCTCCGAAACCCGCAGTCCCGCTGCGTACATCAATTCGAGGATCGCCGCATCCCGGACGGCGGATGGATTCGACAGACCCGGCTGTTCCAGTAAGCGGTTCATATCCTGGGGACTGAGAACATCGGGAAGGCGCATCCATGTCTTCCCCTGTACGAGACGGTCAACGGGGCTCACAACCTTGTATCCCTGTTTCAGGAGAAATTTATAAAAACCGCGGATGGCCGCAAGGGAACGGTTCACGGAATTCGCCGCCAGCCCGCCGCCCCTGAGATCGGATATGAAAGCCATCACATCTTCAGGCGTGACCGTTTCTGCTCCCTCTTTTCCCCGCCCCGCCATGAAATGGGTAAAACGGATAAGATCCCGGCTATAAGCCTCCAGGGTATGGCGGGAAGCCCCCTTTTCCACCGTCAGAAAGTTAAAATAATGCTCCAGCAGTTCCTTCACATCTTTTTTGTAGCCTAAATCAAGGCAGGACGCAAAGCTTTTTTCCTGTGCGTCGCCTCCCCATGGGGGTCAGACTTACTTATTGACATTTAACGTTAAATGTCAATAAGTAAGTCTGACCCCCATTACTCCTGCTTGATTGTTGACATATAGCCGGATTATTGTAATAAGCGGACCGTAACCAGATGGGTGCGGCCGTTGCCTATAATTACTGAGACAAGAGGAGATGATATGAACTTCAGAGACATCATCAGCATCCTGGACAGGCTGATCCCCCTGCACGGCCCCTACCGGCATGGGGAAGACAACTCGGCAGCCCATGTCAAGGCGTCCCTGATGGGGGCGTCGGAAACCGTCCTGAATGAAGATGGTCAACCGGTCCTGGGAACCTGGCAATCCATTTTTTTCTGCGAGTTTGACGGTCCTCGCATGCGAAAGGTCTTTGTGAAGTTAATCGCCAACCCATGACCATGGATACCTCCACCGCCGTCATCGACCCCGAAGAAAAAAGGCGGTTTCGCTGGATCGTCTTCAGCGTCGCCCTCGCCGTCTTCATGGTCCGTCTGGATGGTTATATCGTCGTTATTTCCCTGCCTACCCTCGCCCGTTATTTCCAGGTCGGAACGAGCGAGGCGTCCTGGGTCATTCTCTCCTACCTCCTGGTCATGACGGGCAGTACCCTAATCTTCGGGAAACTGATCGATAGGGTAGGTTTAAAGAAAATATTTGTCTGGGGGTATGGATTATTTACCCTGGGCTCTCTTCTTTGCGGGCTTTCGCCGACGATCTACCTTTTAGACGCTGCCCGCTGCGTCCAGGGTATCGGCGGCGCCATGATGATTACCAGCGGCATGGCAAGCATTCCCCATTACCTTCCCGAAAACATTGTCGGATGGGCCTTTGGGATCTGTTCTTTAGCCAACTCCCTGGGCATCATGGTCGGGGCGCCTCTCGGTGGTCTCATTACCGGCTTTCTTAGTTGGCACTGGATCTTTCTGATCAATGTGCCGGTGGGGATTCTGGCTATCGTGATCGTTAAAAGAAACCTGCCCGCGGATCAAAACCGGCCGCCTCTTGCCGAGCGCCAGCCTTTTGATGTTTTCGGCTCCATTCTGAGCTTTGTTGGCCTTACCGCCCTCGTCTTTGCCCTGAGCCGTGGCGACGACGAAGGCTGGCAGTCGGGAATCATTCTGACCGCATTTGCTATTGCGGGGGTATCCCTGCTCGCCTTCTATCTCCGGGAACGAACCGTCCGCGACCCCATTCTCAACCTGAAAATCTTCCGTAATCGGGATTTCTCCTTCGCCGTCCTTACCACGCTGGTCGCCCTGATGCTCCTGTCGGGGGGCAACTTTCTCATCCCCTTCTATCTGGAACTCATCAAGGGCCTACGGCCCGAACATGTCGGAGCGGTGGTGATGATCTATTCGGTAGTGTATATGCCCATCGCTCCTTTCGCCGGGAGGCTCTCCGACCGCATCAATCCCCGCCGTCTCTGCACCATAGCCATGTTCCTAGCCTTCGTTTCCTGCCTCGTCTTTGCTATAACCCTCCCATTGCCGGGACTGTTTCCAGCGGTGCTTTATCTTGTCCTTTTAGCTGTTTCCTACGCCCTGTTCTTCCCGGCCAACAACCATCTGGTCATGTCGCTGGCCCCGGAGGGAAGCCAGGGAACGGCCTCGGCAATATATACGAATACCATGAACGTGGGGATGGTACTTGGGGTCTGTCTGTTTGAAGGGGCTTTTTCCCAGGCCCTGCCAGCCGGTCTGTCGACCATGAGCCTGACTCCGGAAGTCATTCGCACTTCTCTGGCCTCAGTGGTCGGATCCTTTCAGTTGGCTTTCTTTGTGGGCGCATTTTTCAGCCTCCTTGCTTTTTTCCTTTCGATCCTCTCCGGACGTCATGCCTCGGCAGCCCACGGAAATCAATGATGTTCTTATTCTCCATAATGGTGATATGGATGACGTAAATGTTGACGGCGCTATGGCCATAATAAACAAGATGTCAAGAAAGGATTTCTTATGAAAATTTCAGACTGGTTGGATAAAAAGGAAGCAGAAAACTTTGATGTATCTCAAATTGTATTGCCTGATGAACTGTCTTATGACGAAGTCCCTGACGAAACAATTTTTTTCAAGGAGATTAATTTTGACGGAATTCTCTCAACAGCCGATCATCCCTTTTCTACTGTAGAGCGCTTTGGACATTGGTATTATTGTAGGGGTCGCGACAAGGCAACCGGCATTCACTCGTCAGGTATGGAGTGGAGGTTGTTTACAAAGGATAAAGATCTCGCTCTCAAAACAGCTAAATCACACATAGAATAACCTATTGAAGGAAACTATGACCACAGCGGGGAAAAATCATCCGTTGACCTGCGCTCGCTTTTCATGTGGTTGATTCTAAAGGGGTATATATGCCAAATTACGATTACGATCTCGGGATCATCGGTGGCGGCGGGCCGCGAGAGGATGATCATCGGCCTCACGGGCTTCCTGGATGACCGATACGCACGCTTCTGGAAGATGACCCTCAATCCGTTTGAAAAGGGGTGACGGGGACATGGCGCTGAATCCTCCGCCGAAACTGTACCGATCAGCCGATTAACGGCGGCCGACATGTTAATGCTGATTGATTATCGCATGAAAGCGGCCTCACAAAGCAAATGATAACGATAGCCGAGGGCTGTTCTTATTTAGACCCTTGAGTTTTCTTGGCTCGCGAGACAAAATGATTGCGCCCCTGCAAGAGCCATACGCGAATGCTATCTTTGTCTCTGCGAAAATCGAGTAAAAATTGCTCTGCTTCATCGGCCGACAATTCTTTATCAAATTTATTTAGGTTGGGGACGGTTGATTGAAAGGTTTCAAGCAGTTCTTTGACTTCTTCTTTATGCTCTTTGGCAATTTCAGACAGGATTTGCATGAAAACATCACTACGAGTCATAGTTTGATCCTTATTATAAGAGCATGTTCCATTCCCGACGAATAATTCCGTCAAGGTATTTACTTCCGTTCCGCCATCGGTTTCATCCGGCGGCTAAGCGCGCGGCGGGCGATGCGCGTGATAACCACGGTGACCGCCACGGTGGCGATCAGACCGACGGAATAAAGCGCCCATTCAGCGGGCGAGCGGGCGTGTCCGCTTTCCTTCGCCCCCAGTTCCGCCAAGCTGCCAGCCAGCGAACCGAGATAGACATACATCACCGTGCCGGGCATCATCCCAATCCAAGAGGCCAGCACATAATCGCGGAGGGATACGCGCGTTAATCCAAAAGCATAGTTGAGCAGGTTGAAAGGAAAGACCGGTGACAGCCGGGTAAGGCCGACGATCTTCCAGCCTTCTGAAGCAACGGCCTCATCCATGGAGCTAAACGTGGTGTTCCCCGCTACCCGGCGGGCTACAAAGTCCCGCGCCAAGTAACGCCCGACCAGGAAGGCCGCCGTTGCCCCAGCGGAGGAGGAAAGTGAGACCAGCAAAGAGCCGTTGACGACTCCGAAGACCGCGCCCGCCCCCAGGCTCAGGATCGATCCGGGCAGCATGAACACGCAGGCTGCGATATAGAGCCCGAAGAAGACGAGGGGGCCGATGGGACCGGCCGCCTCGATCCACGCCAGAGCGTCACGAAACACCTGCTGCAAATTGAAGTGTCTGGCCACCAGGAGGAGACCGACGACGATTGCTGCCAGGATGATGGCCTTCAAGATCACTCCCACATGGCTCTTGGGGGCGGAGTTATTCGTTTCCATAGTCATCGCGGACCGATTGTGAAGCCGCAAAGAGCTTGTTGCTCAATACGCCAAAGATCTCTACCGGTAGGACTTCGCCACGAATCTGCTCGTCAAGTCCACAGGAAGTCAACACAGTTTTTAGCTCATCAACTTCAAGATTAAGCCAGGTGGCACTCCTTAGATTGTTCCACAAGGTTTTTCTCCGACTGGAAAAGGCTGCTTTTACAATCTTGGTAAAAAAAACCTCATCCAATAAATCCACCCGGGGCCGCCCCCGGAACGTAAGGGAGATGACCGATGACGTCACACGTGGTCGCGGATAGAAGCATTGGGGGGAAACATCGAACAGCTTTACCAATCGGGCATGCATGGAGAGTAAAACCGTCGGGACGCCATAGGCCTTTGTTCCGGGCAGGCCCGTCAGACGGTCCGCCACTTCCCGCTGGACCATGAGGACGGTTTGTGAAATCATCCGGCGATGAGCCAGCAGCTGAAACAGTATCTCTGTCGAGATAGCGTAGGGAATGTTCCCGATGACCTTGAGCTGCTGTTCCGGAAGCCCCTCGCATAATCCGGCAATATCCATTTTGAGTATGTCCGCAAGGATGATACGAATGTTTTCCCCCTGCTCCTTCACCAGTTCCTTTTCCAGAATAGCAATCATCGCCGGATCGATATCTACGGCGATCACCTGCCGAACCTCCGGGGCCAATAGTCGGGTAAGAATGCCGTGCCCGGCGCCGATTTCAAGAACGATGTCCGTTTTTTGGAGGTCCGCCGCCAGCACGATTTTTCTCGCGATATTGTCGTCCCTTAAAAAAGACTGACTGAGACGTTTGAGGGGCTGCACTTGGTATTTCTTCAGAATTTTTCCGGAGGAAATCAAGGACGATTCCTCTCTCTAAAGACCACGACAAAACGACGGGCAAGAAAATAGGCGGGAACGGCAAAGAAAGGGGCCATAATGATTCCGCCGGTCAGGAGCGGAAAAAGGATGTGCCAGCCGAGATTCATCACGCCTTCAAGGGAATAATCATTAAGAGCCCAGGCGCTTTTTTGCAAACCGAGGCTAATACTCCCCAGTTCATATTGGCAGAAATATAATACGGGGATGGTCACCGGATTGGAAATGAGCCATGACCCCAGATAGCCGGCAGTGATATTCTGTTTGAAGAGGACGCCTACGGCAATAATCATGGCCGTGTGAAAAGGAATCGTCGGCGTCACGCCGATAAAAACGCCAATGGCCATCCCCATAGCAATATTTGCCGGTTCTCCCTTCAGGCTGATAAATCGATTATAGAAATCCTTGCTGCGTTTTTTTATGATATTCATGACCGAAGTTCTAAAGGCCAGCGCGAAACAGCGTTTAGATCCAGGCCGTCCCGTTTCCCCCTCGTCAGGAGGTGCTCGCCGACGACAGCGATCATCGCGGCGTTGTCCGTACAGAGAACGGGCGGCGGGATAAAGACCTCCACCCCCTTTTCTTTCCCATCCTGATAAAAACGCTCCCTAAGGCGGCTGTTGGCCGCGACGCCGCCGCAGACTACGACCCTTGTTATGGCGGCATTTTCCACCGCCTTCAGGGTTTTTTGCACCAGCACATCGACAATGGCCTCCTGAAAGCCGGCGACGACATCGGGCAACTCTGCTTCCGTAAAGAGGCGCCCCTGTTTTTTGACCATGTTGAGGAGAGACGTCTTCACGCCGCTGAAACTGAAATCGAGACTGTCCCGCATGGCTCGGGGAAAGGCAATGACCCCGGGATTGCCCTGCTTGGCCATACGGTCGATGACCACTCCCCCGGGATAACCTATCTCCAGTAGCTTTGCCGCCTTGTCAAAGGCCTCGCCGGCGGCATCATCCCGGGTCTGTCCCAGACAGGTGCAGTCCTGGAAATCCCTGAACAGATAGATGTTGGTATGCCCCCCGGAAACGACCAGAGCCACGAAGGGGGAAGCGGGAGGGGCTTCGAGGAGCAGCGCGGCGGCGATATGGCCCTCCAGGTGATTGACGCCCACCATGGGCAGGCCGCGGGCAAAGGCGATAGCCTTGGCCGTCGAAAGGCCTACCAGGAGCGAGCCGATCAAACCTGGCCCTCTGGTCACGGCAATTCCTTCAATATCACCAAGACCAACCCCGGCGTCTTCCAAAGACTGAAGAATCACCGGGATGATCGCTTCCGTGTGTTTTCGCGAGGCGATCTCCGGAACGACCCCTCCATATTTCCCGTGGACTTTAACCTGTGAGGCAATGACATTGGACAGGACCCGGTTTCCATCCTGGACGACCGCTGCCGCTGTCTCATCACAGGATGACTCAATCCCCAAAATCAGCATGAAACCTCCCCATTCATTTCCTTTTACAAAATAACTAAGGAGGTATATAGAAATTTCGCAGAGTTGTAAATACCTTTTGAGGCGATGTGCATCATGGAGACTCAGACTGACTTTCTTATCTTGGGCAGCGGCATTGCCGGCCTCAGTTTTGCCATCAAGGCGGCAGAGCTGGGAACGGTAGCTATTGTAACTAAAAAGGGCAAATTCGAATCCAACACCAACTACGCCCAGGGCGGGATTGCCGCCGTTCAGGACGAAGAAGACAGCTTTGCCTCCCACATTCAGGACACCCTCAGTTGCGGGGCCGATCTTTGTAAGGAAGACGTAGTCCGTTTCGTCGTGGAGGAGGGGCCGGAGCGGATCAAGGAGCTTGTTCAATGGGGAGTGGAATTCACCAGAGACGAAAGCGGCGGTAGCTGTCGCTACGATCTGGGTCGTGAAGGCGGTCACTCCCGGCGCCGGGTCCTCCATGCCAAGGACCTGACCGGCCGGGAGATAGAAAGGGCCCTCAATGAACACGCGAGCCGTAAAAAAACCGTCCACATCTATGAAAACTTCATCGCCATCGATCTTATCATGGAATCCTTCGTCACCGGCCGGAAGGATAAATCAGCAAACCGGTGCATCGGCGCCTATGTCTTCGATTTCAATAATAATCGGGTTCACACCTTCAAGGCGAAATATGTAATCCTGGCAACCGGGGGCTGCGGTAAGGTATATCTGGTAACCACCAATCCCGACATCGCCACCGGCGACGGCATTGCCATGGCTTACCGGGCCGGCGCTCAAATCGCCAACATGGAATTCATCCAGTTTCATCCCACCTGCCTCTTTCATCCCGACGCTAAATCCTTCCTGATCAGCGAGGCCGTCCGTGGCGAAGGGGCGATCCTGAGGCTTAAAAACGGCGAGCCCTTTATGGAAAGATATCACCCCATGAAGAGTCTTGCCCCCCGGGATGTAGTGGCCAAGGCCATCGACACGGAACTCAAGAAATCGGGGGACGATTATGTCCTGCTGGATATCTCCCATAAGGACCGTGATTTTATAATGTCCCGATTCCCGAACATTTACGAAAAATGCCTCCTCTATGGCATCGATATGGCCACCGATCCCATCCCGGTCGTCCCCGCCGCTCATTACCTCTGCGGCGGCGTCCTGATCAACGAACACGGGGAGACAAGCATCGACCGGCTTTTTGCCTTTGGTGAGGTCTCCTGCTCAGGACTGCACGGGGCCAACCGTTTAGCCAGTAATTCCCTCCTGGAGGCGATTGTCTTCTCACATCGGGCTTTTTTAAGAATTCAGAAAGATTTTGAACACATTCGGTATGAAGACATCACGATTCCCCCCTGGGACCCCCGGGGGGCTACGGAAAGCGACGAATCCATTGTCGTCTCTCACAACTGGGACGAAATCAGGCTTTGCATGTGGCATTATGTGGGCATCGTCCGCTCCGACAAGCGGCTGGAAAGGGCGGACCGGCGCATCGATCTTATTTCCCGGGAGATTGATGATTATTACCGGAATTTCGTCATTACCCGGGATCTGCTGGAACTCCGCAACATCGCCACGGTGGCGGCAATTATTGTCCGCTGCGCCCGGATGAGAAAAGAAAGCAGGGGGTTGCACTACAACATCGATTTTCCCGAACGGGACGATGTTCACTGGCGACGGGACACCATTATCGCGAAATAATCATCATTCCTTACCAAAGACGCGCTTGAAAATGAAATTTATCTTGCCCAGGAAATTATCCGTGCGGAAGATGGCGTCAAGCTCGTCAGAACCCAAATATTTCTTCGCCTGTCCATCCTCAGCCAGAAGGGCCTTGAACTCTCTTCCCTCCTCCCAGGAACGCATGGCCTGCCTCTGGACGACGGCATAGGCGTCTTCCCTGGACATCCCTTTGTCGATCAACTTGAGGAGGACCATCTGGGAAAAAATGACGCCATGGGTCATCTGGACGTTTTTCAGCATTCTTTCGGGATAGACCACCAACTTTTCGATCATGCCGGTAAACCGGCTGAGCATGAAATCCAGGAGGATCGTCGCATCGGGGCAGATGACCCGCTCTACGGAGGAATGGCTGATGTCACGCTCATGCCAGAGGGGAATGTCCTCAAGGGCCGCCAAGGCATAGGAGCGCATCAGCCTTGCCAGACCGGACAGATTCTCCGAAAGGACGGGATTGCGCTTATGTGGCATGGCGGAAGATCCCTTCTGGCCGGGCGAGAAATACTCCTCCGCCTCCCGGACCTCCGTCCGCTGAAGAAGCCGGATTTCCTGGGCAAATTTGTCAAGGGACGAGGCAATGATGGCCAAAGTACAGAAAAACTCGGCATGACGGTCCCGCTGGACGATCTGGGAAGAAACGGGGGCCGGCTTCAGGCCCAGTTTCGCACAGACATATTCCTCTACAAAGGGATCGATGAAGGAGAAGGTCCCCACGGCCCCGGCAATCTTGCCGGTACTTACACTCTCCTTGGCGCGGAGGAGACGGTCCCGGTTTCTCTGCATTTCTCCGTACCAGAGGGCCATCTTCAGGCCAAAGGTAATCGGTTCGGCATGAATGCCATGGGAACGGCCGATCATCAACGTGGATTTATGCTCGAAGGCCCGACGCTTCAGGACGTCAATAAGGACATCCAGATCTGCAAGCAAGATATCTGCGGCCTCCTGCATCAAGACGGCCAGCGAGGTATCCAGAATATCCGACGAGGTCAGGCCCATGTGGATAAACCGGCCATCCTCCCCCACTTTTTCCGTCACCGACGTGAGAAAGGCAATGACATCGTGCTTGGTGGTCCTTTCGATCTCATCGATCCGGTCAACATCGAAGCCGGCCCTTTCCTTGATCGTCTTTAGAGAGGCTTCCGGAATTAGACCCATCTTTGTCATGGCTTCGCAGGCGAGGATCTCTATATCGAGCCACTTCTGATAGCGATTCTCGGGGCTCCAGATACGTTCCATCTTTTCTCGGGAATAACGGGGAATCATGATACACGCTCCTCTAAGAATAAATAATGATGCGTTTTCCGTAGTATAATTTTTGTGATTACGTCAAGTCCTTTGCCATGATCATCCTTCAGGCCAATTTGCCGCTCCCCGAATTCCGCGACGTGCTGCATACCGGCTGGAGACTCAACATTGATTGTACCGGGAATTCCTTTGCTATCCAAACGAATGATGTGATAAATAAAAATAACTGTACAAGCTGACATTTTATTCCAGACTAAAGGGGTCTCACCTACAGACCATGAATTTCGATATCACGGACAAACTCGTCTCCTCCGATGAGGTCTTGGAGCGCATAGCACCGGGCATGAGCATCTTTCTGGGCACGGGCGTAGCGGAACCGCGGACTCTCATCAAGGCCCTGCTGTCCACTCAGACAAACAACCTTGCCGACCTGGAACTCATTCAATTGGTAAGTCTTGGCGAGGCGCTTGCCTTTCAGACCAAGGCCGCTCCCGGCAAGTTTCGTCTGAAAACGTTTCGGGTTGACGTTGTATTCATTCAGATTTCTCCCTTTGACGAAGCAGGATTCGCAAGCTTGGGGGTCGCCGTGGACGCCGCCAAATACGCCATGGAAAAGGCGCCGCTGGTGGTGGGGGAAATCAACGATCAGGTCCCCAGAACGATGGGGAATACCTTCGTTCATTACGACGATTTCGATTGCCTCGTCCGCGCCTCCGAACCGCTCATTTACCTGCCCCGCTGGCCGTTCGATGACGTCATGGACAAGGTGGCCGCCCATGTGGCCGCCGTGATCACCGACGGGAGTTGCCTGTCCTTCTATCCCGGGGCCCTCTTCGAGGCCCTGGGGAGACATCTGCTCCGCAAGCGGGACTTGGGGGTTCATACCTTCTTCTTCACCGACGCCCTCATGGACCTGGTGAAGAGCGGCGCCATAACCAACCGGAAAAAAGGATATTTCCGCAATAAGTCATTGACTTCCTATGCCCAGGGGACGCCGGAACTGATGAAATGGCTCCATACCAATCCCCTCATTGAGTTTCAGGGCATCGACATCGTCTCCGATAACTTCCGCATCAGTCTCAACGACCGGATGATGGCCATCCTGCCAGCGCGAAAAATTGACCTCACCGGTAATATTGCCATGCATACCGGGCGGGGTAATGTGGGCGGGGGCCCTGGGCAGGCGGAGGAATTCTTCGCCGGGGCCATGCACTCCAAGGGAGGTCGCGCCGTCTTTGCCCTGCCCAGTCGCAATCTGCAAGGGGAACCGAACATCCTGCTTTCCGTGCAGGATTTCCCTAACCAGTTCAGTAACCGCGAGGCCCTGGATCTTATCATCACCGACTACGGAATCGCCTCGATGTCAGGACGTACGGTCCGGGAACGGGCTCAGGCCCTCATTGACATCGCCCATCCCGCTGACCGGCCGGAGCTCGTCAGGCAAGCCAAAGAGGCCCATATTCTTTTCCCCGACCAGATTTACCTTTCCGAATCGGGGGCCATGTATCCCTTTGATCTCTCCTTTTCTCAGACCTGGGAAGATGGCCTGACCGTCAACTTTCGCGCCATCAAGCCTTCGGACGAAGAAGAGATGCGGCGCCTCTTTTACCGGTTTTCCGATCATACGGTCTATTACCGTTACTTCAGCGAGATCAAGGCGATGCCCCACGCCAAAATGCAGGAATATGTAAATGTGGACTACCGCAAGGTCATGTCGATCGTCGGGGCAGTCGAGGAGGCGGGGATGGAACGGATTATCGCCGAAGGAAGGTACGTCCGCCTTGCCGACCGGCCATACGCCGATACGGCCTTTGTCGTGGAAGAAACTTATCAGGGCAAGGGGATCGCTTCCCTGATCCTGCAAATGCTTATCAAGGTTGCCCGGGGGAAAGGTATCTTGGGGTTCACGGCGGATATCATTGCCAATAACAAGGCTATCTTCAAGGTTTATGAAAAGGCGGGCCTGCCGATCCAGGCGGTCATGGAATATGGCGTCTATCACCTGACCATGCCCTTTACCGACTTGCCAAGCGGGAACCCGGAAACAGTGAAATACCTGGTGCGCTGATGGTCGAAATTTTCTTTTTATTGAAAAAAATAGTCTCCCTCCTCTTTCAGCCCTTGTCCATTGTGTTGGTCTTACTGGTTTCCGGTTTGATGCTCCTGTGGATGACCAAAAAGAAAAATCTTGGTAAAATCTTCATTACCCTGGGGACGATCCTGCTCCTGCTGGCAAGTTACGGATTTCTGGCCGACCGGCTCGCAGCATCGCTCGAAAACCGTTACCTCCCATTACTCGATGTTAAAAATATTCATAACTTCCAAAATATTAAATGGATTGTTGTCCTGGGAGGGGGCGCCCCGTCCGATCCACGTTTGCCCCTTTCCAGCCAGCTTAGCCCGGATTCCCTGACCCGCCTCCTGGAAGGTGTAATGCTCCACCGTCAGCTCCCCGGTTCCAGACTCGTCCTTTCCGGTGGAGCCGTATTTCAGGACGCACCGGAGGGCGAAACGCTTGCGAAGACGGCCATGTTGATGGGCCTGAATGAAAATGACGTGGTAAGGGAAAACAAATCCATGGATACAGCCGAGCAGGCAAAATTGATCTCAAACATCGTCGGCCATAATCAGTTCATTCTTGTGACCTCGGCCATCCATATGCCCCGTTCCATAGCCCTTTTTCGCAAATTAGGCATGGATCCGATCGCCGCGCCCACCCATTATATGGTTGTCAGACAGTCGCGTATTCCTCCCCGGGCTTTCTTCCCCGGTTCTGATTCCCTGCGCAAGATGGAAGCGGCCATCCATGAATATCTGGGTCTGATCTGGATGCGTGTTCAGTAAGACATGAAAAACCATCTTGAATAATAAAAGACGGCGTGTTAGTAAGTGCCAACAATTATGATGCAAGGCAATACAATAACGATTAAGGACGAGTGAAAAATATGAATCGATTTCAAAGATATGGATCGAGGCTGCTGATAGCGCTCCTCTTCATGCTCTTGATAACAGTACCCCTATGGGCAAAGGACAATAAGAGCGTCGCCGTGCTTCCCTTTGCCCTCAACAGCGCCGATAACATAGATTACGTGCAGCAGGGTATTGTTGACATGCTATCGTCCCGGATCGCCTCCATCGAAAAGATTGAGGTCATAAGCAAGGATAAGGTTCTCAACGCCATGAAAGCCGTCAAGGTGAAAGAGATGACCATCGCCGACATCTACGCCCTGGGAAAGAAAATGAATGTCGATTACGTTGTCTCGGGGAGTATTACCAAGATCGGCAACAGTGTCAGTATCGACGCAAAACTGGTGGATATCGCCGCTTATAAACAGGCAGTAAGCATCTCGACCCAATCCCAGGGTATGGATGATGTCATTGTCAAAATCGGCGACTTCGCCCAGCGG
>JAPLJZ010000038.1 GCA_026388335.1 Deltaproteobacteria bacterium | reverse complement strand
GTCAGACTTACTTATTGACATTTGACGTCAAATGTCAATAAGTAAGTCTGACCCCGTCGCATGGATAGTCATATTCTATTGCGAATCCCCTCTATTTCTGATATAGAGTCCAGCGTTTAAGGTTAAGGGATTACGAAAAAGACTATGCTGCTTGCCGTCAACAACCAGAACCCTCAGATGCGTTTGATCAAAAAGGCTGTGGAAATTCTGCGGAGCGGGGGAATAATTATCTATCCGACCGACACGGTCTATGGGCTGGGTTGTGACCTCTTCAATAAAAGAGGCATTGAAAAGATTTACGATATCAAAAAACGAAACAAGAAGCAGCCTTTCAGCTTTGTCTGCGCCGACCTCAAAGACATCAGCAAATACGCCTTCGTGACGGATTACGCCTATCGGACTATGAGGCGCCTGCTGCCGGGGCCGTATACCTTTGTCCTGCAAGCCTCCCGTCTCGTTCCCAAGATTATCCTTCCCAAGCGGCAGACCACGGGAATTCGGGTTCCCGACCATCCCATCTGCCTGGCTTTGGTAAAGGAATTAGGACAACCGATTATCAGTACCAGCGTCAAGTCGGAAGATGGAGAAACCATGAACAATCCAGACCTCATTCGGGAGCGATTCGGTCACTGTGTCGACCTGATTATCGATGGGGGCCTCTGCCCGGGAGGGCAATCCACTGTTATCAGTCTCGAGGATGATACGGTGGAAATTATTCGCATAGGAAGAGGCGATGTATCCGCCTTTACTTAAATAAATACGGGGTCCAAAAGATGCGGTCAGACTTACCAATATAAAAACGGGGTCAGACTTACTAATAGACATTTAGAATAAATGTCTATTAGTAAGTCTGACCCCGGGAAAGAATTAGTAAGCCTGTCCCACCACAGGACCCCAGCCAGGTGAAAAAAATGGGAAAACAAATGCTTATCAATGCCGTCCATTCGGAGCAGAAGCGGATGGCAATCGTCGATGATGGCAAGCTGCTGGATTACAACATCCAGATGGCCGTCAAGGACCCCATAACGGGTAACCTTTACAAGGGCATCGTCATGAAGGTCGAAAGAGGACTTCAGGCGGCCTTTGTCAATTACGGCGGCAAGAAGGATGGTTTCCTGCCCCTCCGGGATGTCAGCCAGGACTATTTTACCGAGCGGCGCGATGGAGATGATGGGCAGGAAGGCGGCCACGCACATGGCCGGCATCACCTGAAGGTTGGCCAGGAAGTCATCGTCCAGGTCATGCGCGAGGTGAGCGAGCGAAAAGGGGCACTGCTGACCGCCTACATCTCCCTACCGGGACGATATATTGTCCTGTTGCCGAACAAACAGGGCGGCGGCATTTCCAGAAAGATCGAGGATGAGGAAGATCGTAAGCGCCTCAAGGAGATCATGGAGCAGATCAAGCTGGAAGAGGGGATGGGATTTATCATTCGGACAGCAGGGATGAACCGGACCAAACAGGAATTATCGAGGGATTATCAACATCTCACCCGGTTGTGGAAGGAAATCCAGAAAGACGCCAAGGCAACCACGGCCCCTGCTGTCATCTATCAGGAGAGCGATTTTGGCGTCTGTTCCCTCCGCGACTACTTTACTTCGGAAATCGAAGAGATCCTCGTTGACGACAACGAAACCTTCCGGAAACTGCGGACCTACTGCAAGACCGTTTCACCCCGGACGGTGAAGATCATCAAGCTCTACAAGGACATGGTTCCCATCTTTGACAAATACAGCCTCGAAGACCAGATCCGGGTCATTTATCAGGAGCGGGTGGATCTCAAATCCGGAGGATACATCATCATCAATCCCACAGAGGCCATGATCACCATCGATGTCAATTCCGGGCGGGGTTCGAACAAGCGGAATGTGGAAGAAACCGCCTTCCGGACCAATCTCGAGGCGGCGGAAGAAATTGCCCGCCAGTTGCGCCTCCGGGACTTGGGCGGTCTCATTGTCATCGACTTCATCGACATGATGGACCGTCAGCACCAACTCGAAATTGAGCGGGCTTTCAAGAAGGCCCTGAGTGTGGACCGGTCACGAATCCAGATGTCCAAGATCTCGAAATTTGGTATGCTGGAACTCTCCAGACAGAAGAAACAATCGACGATCCAGGAGATCAGTTACACCGCCTGCCCCTTCTGTAAAGGTACCGGCTTCCGGCCATCCCTGGAATACACGGCCCTGAGCGCATTCAGAAAAATAGAATCCAAGGCCGTCAAGGGAATCTTTGCGGTATTGAAGGTGGCCATGCCCCATGCCATATCGGATTATCTTCTCAATCAGAAACGCCTCGAAATCAGCAAGCTCGAATCGATGTTCGATATGTCCATCCATATTTACGGGCAGGCCGATATGCAATGGGACGATGTCAGGATCGAATTCGAGGCGCGGGAAGTAGTTCCGGAAGCGGTTCACGAAAATGAAAAAGCAATAGACAAATCAGATGAACCTCATCCGGACGCCGCCGTCAGGGTGCGAGAAAGGGAAGCGGTCATTAAAAGTCCGGAGATAGCGGAAGGCGCCGCTGAACCGGGTAAGAAGAAGTCCCGCCGGAGATCTCGTCACCGCAGGAAAAAACCTGCGGAGGCGGTGGCGACGGTCAGTGAAGCGACGGTTGGTGAAACACCGATGATTGGTGGCGCACCTGCCAGTGAAACGCCGGTTACCGGATCGTATGTCGGCGAGACACCGGTCAGTGGCGCGCCTGTCAAGGGATCGCCTGCCAGTGAAGCAAGTAAGGGTGGACCAAAGGCAATCAAATCGCCGACCAGCAAACCACCGACTATTAAATCCCCGGTCAGGGAAGCGCTGGTAAGCGAAACTTCAACCAGTGAAGCGCCGGTGAGCGACGCGACAGAAAGCGAGACGCCGGCCAGTAAGGCGCCCCGCCGGAGAAGACGTTCACCGAGTCGGGCCGCCATGCAAAAGAAAAACGCCCCGCCCCTGTCATCACCACCCGAAGGTGATATCCCGGGAGCCACCGGGGAGGAATAGGCTTCGGAAGGGTAATTATTATTTCTGGCTGCCCAGTGCCTTGGAACGCATGGTCGCCGCTTCTACGGCGGCCATGAGGGTTCCCCTGATCTTACCGTCCTCAAGGACCCGTATCCCGGCAATCGTGGTTCCTCCGGGCGAGGTGACCATGTCTTTCAACTGTCCGGGATGCTTTTCTCCACAAAGAAAGAGCTTGGCGGCGCCTTGGAGGGTCTGGGCCGCCAATGTCAGCGCCGTGTCGCGACTGAGTCCCATGTGCACCCCCCCGTCGGAAAGGGCCTCGATCATAATGAAGGCGTAAGCAGGCCCGCTGCCGCTGAGACCCGTTACGGCGTCCATCTGATCTTCCTTGACGACGACCGTTTTCCCAACGGCATTGAAGATGTGCTGAGCCATAGCCATATCGTCCTTTGTTGCCGCCTGTCCGGCGGCCAGGGCGGTCATCCCTTCGCCGATAATAGCCGGGGTGTTGGGCATGGTGCGGATAATCCGCGCACCCTGCTTGAGGCGCTCGGCGATGAATTGAATGGTAATTCCTGCGGCAATGGAAATGATCAGTTTCGACTTGTCAACAGCGCCGGATATGTCTGCCAGCACGTCCGCCATATTCTGGGGCTTTACGGCTAAGATGATTACTTGCGCTGATTTGGCGGCAACTCTGTTGCTTTCCGTCGTCGATACGCCATGGGTTTTCTTCAGTTCCTCCCGCTGCTTCTGGTCCGCATCAGCCACGATGAGTCCTTCCGCAGGAACGAGATGACGGGCAAGCATGCCCCCGATGAGCGCGCCGCCCATTTTTCCGCCGCCAATAACGCCAACCTTTTTTCCTTTCAACATGACAGCTCCCCCTTTTTTTAGTATGGAGATGTTATTAATCCTTTTTGAGCGCTAGTGTCAATAGGGCGATTACTGGAAATCTGGAGACACCATATTTCCATGATCACAGATAAATCACTGGTTGCGTAAAGTAACGAAAATGTGTTACGAAAAAAATAAAAATACAATGCTCTAATCTGGGGACACCATACTAAATTCCAAGGGATTAAGTATGGTGTCCCCAGATTAAACCTTACCAGATGAGGAGGTCAGAATGATCGCCAAACGGGATATCGACGGAGTTAAAATAGCCTGCTGGATGAACAGCAATG
>JAPLJZ010000086.1 GCA_026388335.1 Deltaproteobacteria bacterium | reverse complement strand
GAGTAATTGATGGATTAACGATTTCCCCTTCTCCATCCTGCCGCCGGAGGAGGGGAATTTAATCTTAACCAGGCACTAAACTAGATCAAGGAGGATATATTTTTTATGGCGACAGAGTATGATCTTTGGAAAATTTTTCCAAGAATGCCGAAGAAGGTGGAAATCGGAGATATTACGATCCGCGATGGTTTCCAGCATTCAGAGAAGTTTGTCTCCACGGCTGCCAAAATCTTTTATGGTCAGGAGATGATCCTGGCCGGGGCCAAGGAAATTGAGATTACCAATCTGGGCAGCCCGGAAGGGATTCCCCAGTTCAAAGACGCCGACGAGGTCCTTACCGCCATGCGGAGCGACGGTTTCAAGAAGCGCTGCGCAAGGGCAAAGATCAATTATGACGAAATCGTCATGACGGCGGTATCCATCCGGGAACCTGCCGTGGATCGGGCCATTGAGTTGAAAAAGCGCGGAATCGGCCCCGACCGCATCCTGATGATGGTCTCCACGGATCCGGAGCATCATTTTGCCAATTCCGGTACGACATTGTCACAGTATTGGCGGGAAGCGGAACGTTGCATTCAGAAGGCCCGGGATGCGGGCATCAAGATGTGCGGGACCGTCAGCACCATCTGGGGGAGCCCCATCAGCGGCGCCACGGATATGAAGGACGCCGTGGAATTCACGAAACGCTGGTTCCAGATCGGCGCCCATGATATCGAGCATGCCGACCACGACGGCTCTGCCAATGCGGCGGATGTTTATCGTTACTGCTCTATGATCCTCGATGCCATGCCGAATCCGGAAGGCCACCTGCTCCACCTCCATGAGACGAAGAGAATCGCCTCTTCCTCGATCCTGGCGGCCCTACAGGCCGGTTTTACCAGGTTTGAGGGGACCCTGGGCGGTCTGGGCGGGCAGCCGGCAAACTTCCTCGACGACTGTCCTATCCGGGGCACCGGCGAGTACTACTATGACGATCCTCGCTTCGTGGGTCTGATCACCTTGGAGGATCTCCTGGTCCAGATCGATGAGTTGGGCATTGAACATGGTTTCAACGTAGACCGCGTCCTGTGGTTGGGCAAAAAGATGGAGAAGACCATGAACATGAGACTCCGTTCGGAAGCCATTTACAACGGCCGGACGCAGAAGGCGGGGCATATGGAGTTTGCCCGTCCCGGCCTGAAGAAACTGATCGAAAAAGTCGGTGAAAAAGTCGGTCAGCGGGTTCCAGAGGAATGGTCGGCCAAGGCGATTGTACCCAAAAAATGGGGTCCCGCGGATCCTATCTGGAAGAAGTAGTTTTCCGATGAAACAAACTAATCAGGGGGAGCTTGTTGCTCCCCCTGACCTTTAAAATGTTTTGTGATGGCGCGGCGACAAGCCACGCTGGAAATGATGGAATAAATCTCAAGGAGGTTGAGCAAATGGCAGTAGAAGTCGTAGCCCCCATGCCGGGAACTATCGCCGAGATTTTGATTTCGGTTGGTGATGAAGTGCAGGCCGATGAAGAACTTATTATTCTTGAGGCCATGAAAATGGAAAACCCCATCGTTGCCCCGAAAGGCGGCAAAGTGGCGGAGATCAAAGTGGCCGAGAAGGACAAGGTTGATACCAATCAGGTTCTCCTCGTCCTCGAATAAGCGTCTATAGTCTTGATCATAAAGAGACGCCGAATCAGTAGACCCTGCCGGGTCTTACTGATTCGGCGTTTTTGTTTGTCCTATTTAATGGGCCATTCCCCCCGTTCCTTGAGAACCTCGCGGTACACTTCAAGCGCCTCGTTGACGGCGGGCATGCCGGCATAAGTTGCCACCTGGAAAAAGATTTCTGCCAACTTTCTGGGATCGCAACCGACATTGAGCGCCGCGTTTACGTGGAGCTTCAACTCTCCCGCTGCCCTCAGGGCGGCCATCATGGCGCAGGCGGCCATCTGCCGTTCCTGCAGGGTTAATACCGTCCGCGAATAGAGGTTGCCGGTTATGAATTTGGAGAATTCATTGGCCAGATCCTTGTCGAATTCCCTCCACATAAGATAGGGGGGATCCATCTTGACGCCCTTGCCAAAAAGGGTTTTTGCCGTTTCCTGGGTTCTTTTTACAATCTCATCTGTCATAATAAAACTACTCCTCTCTTCTTTATTGTTTATTTAGTGATGAAGATGTCCCGGTCCCGATCCTGGAAGTAGAGGTAACGATATTTCCCCTTCTGAAGGCGGTCAAAAAAGGCTTCCCCCTCCTCTCTACAGACAGGGCAGCTCTGACCGGGAATGATTACGGCGTGGATGCGCGTCCCCGTGTCGGCGAAGGAATCGATCATGACCAGACCGCCGCAAGCGTCACAGACCCGGACCGTTTCTTCCTGCTGTTCCGAGATGCCGTCCGTATCATAGTAAATTTGTTTCTTCCGTTTGATATATTTATTCGTTCCCACGATCGATTTTTTCATGTCCCGGCGCTTTTTCCAGAGCATCATGACTTCCGAGGAGGTCCGTTCGATGTACTGGGTGATCTGTTCGGATTGTCTGAGCGCCTCGGCATTATAATCAGGTTCCCGGACGGCGCTGTAGTCCAGACCCGCCATCGCCAGGATGATGCCTACATTTACATAGGGCAGGGCCTTTTCGATGGAATAGCCCCCTTCGAGAACGGCGATGTCCGGTGCCAGGCGCTCATTTAGTCGGGCATACCCCTGGGCGCTGAAACGCATATTGGTGATCGGGTCCGTATAGTGATTGTCCTGCCCGGCGGAGTTGATGACGATATCCGGCTTGAACTCGGCGAGGATGGGCATGATAACGGTCTCGAGGACATGGAGAAATCCCTCGTCCGAGGTCCGGGGCGGCAGGGGCACATTGATCGTTGTCCCCAGGGCGTTGGGCCCTCCAAATTCGTCGGTGGACCCTGTGCCCGGGTACAGGGTCCGGCCGTCCTGATGGATGGAGATGCATAGGGTGTTGGGATCGTGCCAGTAAATCTCCTGGGTCCCGTCGCCGTGATGGCAATCCGTATCGACAATGGCGATCCGCTTGGGGCCGTAATGTTTCCGGATATATTCCACCATGATGGCTTCGATATTGACGTTACAGAAGCCACGAGCGCCGTGTACGACCTTCATGGCATGATGTCCCGGCGGTCTGACCAGGGCAAAGGCGTTGTCTACTTCCTTGCTCATGACCTTTTCTGCAGCCGTGATGGCTCCCCCCGCCGAGATGAGATGGGATTCCGTAATGACGTCGCTTGCCTGGGGTACGCAGATGTGTATCCGGTTAATATCCTCCACCGTTGCCAGGCCGGGTTTGTATTCGATGATGTTCTCAAAATCGAGGAGTCCCTCTTCAAAGACCTGATCCTGGGTATAGAGAAGCCTTTCCTCCCGTTCCGGATGGGTCGGAGAGATGGCCCAGTCGAAGGCGGGGAAAAAGATCAAGCCGGTCTTGCGCTGCTTTTTGCTCATAACGTCTTCCCTCTCGTGAACCCTGAAATAAGCCCCGGTTTGATCTGAACCTTAACCCGTATATTTTTTCCCGCCGTATATGAATCCCGGACCATATTGAATTCCTGATTCTCGATGACTTCGATTTCGAGGTCCTCCTCTTTTGCACCCATGGCCAGGGCCTTTTCACGAAGCCGTTCCCTGCCGACCGCAATGGCCTCTTCAGATGTGAATCGAGACGGTATCGGTATTTGTATCCCTTCCTCGCCAACGGTTAACAAACGTCTTTCCGTATCGGCAAGGATTGTCAATTCCGCCGTGGTTCTGGCCAAGGCCGCTCCCACGGCGTTGGCCACCTCCGAATTTTCGGGGATGAAGGGCGTACAAGCCAGATAAACGCCCAGGGGACCCGCCATCGCCGCCGCCGGTCCTCCCACCACGTATAAGACCTTGGGTGTGATCTTTCTTCCTTCGAGCATTTCATGAATTGTATATACAGGCTGGTTATTTATTTCTTCGATGAATGAACGCACCGCAGTGACAATCTTCCGGCAGGCTTCCTCAAAAATCTGCTGCGCCGTTTCCACAACGGACTTGTCCAATAGACGGGCAATGGGTTCCAGGGCGGTTACTGCCTTGTCCCGCTCGCCAATAGTTGTTAGATTCAAAACAATCATCGCGTCGGTCGGAGTGGGGAAAGGGCCTCCCAGGGCGGCCGCCGGACCTTCCCGCTGGGGGCCGATGACAAGCTTGCCGTTTTCACGGCGGACAACACTGTCCCCACCGATGCCTATGGACCTTGTCCTCAGTCCCCGGATCAAGGTTTTATGGCCTTCAATTGTAACACCCAGACTTTCAAGGAGCGGAACGCCATCGGCAAAAACGGCGATATCCGTGGTTGTGCCGCCGATGTCCAGGGCGATAGCGTCCTCGTTGCATTGGGCCATGCTGAGAACACCCATGATGCTTGCTGCCGGTCCGGAAAGAATTGTCTGGACGGGATAGTCGGCCGACTTGGCAACTTCGAAGGTTCCCCCGTCGGCCTTCAAGATATAGATGGGGACGTTGATTCCCTGCTGGTGGACGAATTGAAGAACGTCCTGGACGAAGCGCTGATACAGGTCCCAGACAGCGCTGTTAAGATAGGTCGTTGCGATCCGCCGCCGAAAATTGAGATGCCCGGACATGCGATGACCAAGGGAGACATGTCGGAAGCGGCTGCTCAGGATCTCTGCAATCTTCAGCTCCTGTTCGGGATTGCGGGTGGAAAATTTACCCACAACGCCCAAATGATCAATGCCTTCCTGACTCAGTTTGGCGCCGCCGTCCTGAATTTCTTCCGCATTGATATCGGCGGCGATAATCCCGCGGTGATTCACATAGCCCGCAATGAAGCAGGTATTTTGAGGAACAGGGAGCAGGGAGGGCGGCAAACCGGGACCGCTGGCAATAATCATCCCCACTCTCTTAATCTTGTTCTGAACAATGGCATTGGTAGAAAGGGTGGTACTGAGAACCACCCGCTGGAGCTTGGCCGGATCTTCCGATGCCAGGATTGTGGTCGTAACCTGGAGCAGTGAATTCAATAAATTATGAGTATCCGTAGGAACCTTGGCTTTCTTTTTAATTTTGAACTGATCGATAAGGACTGCATCCGTATGCGTCCCTCCCACATCAATGCCTAAGATCATTGTTCCTCCGGCCAGGAAAATCAAGATTTGCGTTGCCTTATATAATGATAAATTTATCTTGACAAGGTAAAAAAAAAGCGTATGGTCTCCTTCACTAAAGGTGATTAGTATCATCCCAAGGTAATGAAATTATTGGAAAGGAGGTGACGCTTTGATGAAGAAGGTATTTGCCATTATTCTTTCGCTGCTTTTCGTTGTGACGTTTTCACTTGCAGTCGTTGGCTGCAAGAAGGCAGAAGAGCAGAAACCCGAGCCGGCTAAGACCGAGGCCCCTGCTCCCGCTCCCGCAGCTCCTGCGGCTCCTGGTGCAGCTCCCGCGGCTCCTGGTGCTCCTGGTGCAGCTCCTGCGGCTCCTGGTGCAGCTCCCGCAGCTCCGGCGCCTGCAGCTCCCGCGGCAAAGTAATATAGAACCAATAGTACACGTTAAAAACCGGGCATTTGATAATCGAATGCCCGGTTTTTTTTTGTGTCTTAAAATGCCTTGACAGCTGTCTGTCAATTGCTTAATAATAAAGAAAAAAAGGAGGTGAGAAAGATGTCAGACAGAGTAGGTGATTTTTTAAAGGGATTGGTTATCGGTGGACTTGCTGGCGCTGTTATCGGTATTCTTTACGCCCCCAAGAGCGGCAAGGAAACTCGGGAGGAAATTGGCAAGAAAGCTGAAGAACTTCTTGCCAAGGCAAAAGAGGAATACGAGCAGGCCCTGGAAAAGAGCCGCAAGACCTATGAGACGGCCGTTAGCCGCCTGAAGAAAATTGAGGAAGCGGCCAGGGAAAAGGTTGGCGATCTGGAAAGCAGAGCCGGCGAAATGGTCGAGAAGGGGAAAGTAAGCCTGGAAGACAATAAGAGCCGTTTGAAAAAGGCCATAGATGCAGGCGTGGAAGCCTTCAAGGAAGAAAAATAGGCGTTTTCTTTTTGTGAGATCATCATGTACGTCGAAATCAGTTTGTTGTGTCTGAGTTTGGCAGTTCTCCTCATTGTGGCGTTTACGGTTCCTCTGCTCTGGCAGATCCGCAGGGTGGTTCAGGGGCTCACCGTGACTCAGGAGATGCTCCAGAAAAGCCTGCCGGCGATTCTTCAGAACCTGGATGAAGCTGTGGGGACCGTGAAAAGAACGGCTTACACGGTGAATGATCAGGTAGAAGTCGTTGCCGGGGCCATGAAAAGGATTCAGGATGTCGTAGGCGTCTTGATGGAAATTGAGTCAGTTGTCCGTCTGGGTCTGAGATTGCCCTTCTTCAGGGTTCTACGGAACGCTGGCGCGGTCGCCAGGGGTGTCAAGGTCTTTTTAAACGTCTATACCTCCAGACCACGTAAGTTGGGTAAATAGGGTATGCAGCAGCGATGACAAAGATGACCTTTGGTAATATGGGGGGGCGTGTCCGGACAGCGGTCCGGCCTGCAGGCGGTGCCGCTCGGCCTGTTGAAGATGTTATCAGGGAACTTAAAAAGGCGCAGCAGAAACCGCCGGGCGAGGATTATCGGGAGCGTTCCCTGGCTATTCACGGCCTTGTCTGCGCCCGCTGCGCCCGGGAATTTACGGGAATAAACAGACAACTCCTGACCGTTCATCATAAAGACGGCAACCATCACAACAATCCTCCTGACGGCAGCAACTGGGAAAATCTCTGTGTTTACTGCCACGACGATACCCACAGCCGCAGTATTCTAGGTGATTATCTGGAAGGGGCGTCCGGATCAAAGGATGTCGGCCTCGTTTATCAGGATGAAAGGCAGGGGGTCGCAGCTCCGGAACGCTCTCTTTTGGGAGAAAAACTTCAACAGGCCCTGCAAAAAAAGAAATAGCTCAATTTATCTTTTCATAATTATATTACTGGTCACATTGTGCATTGAGGACAATGGGGGTGGGGGCTTAATTTTTAGTTGATTCCCGCCGTTTCTTGTGTTATGGAGGCACCCGTTTTCGTGACTATAATTAACCCCGTCCAGTTTCCCGTATTCAACTGAGAATGAAGCAACATACAAAAACTGTATGAGTGTAAGGTGGTTAAGGATAACACTAATTAAGAGAAGGAGGTAGGTTCAGTGGATGTTATTGAACAAGGAGTAGGAAGGATCTTTACGGATCCGGATGCGGATAAGGCGAGGGAGTTTTTCCGCCACAAAAGCCGCGCCCTCGTGAGCAAACTCACAACTGTTAAAGAAGCCGTCGAAAAATTGGTTAAAGATGGTGATTATCTCTCCATCGGCGGTTTTGGCGCCAATCGTGTCGCCATGTCCTGCGTTCACGAAATTGTGAGACAGAAAAAGAAAAATTTAGGATTGGCCGGTCATACGGCGACGCATGATTTCCAGGTTCTTGCCGCGGGAGAATGCTTCAACAAGTGTGATGTCGCCTATATTGTCGGCCTGGAAGCAAGGGGGCTGTCCGCCAATGCCCGGAAGTACATGGAAAGCGGCAAGGTTGAAGTAACCGAGTGGACTAACTATACCCTGGCCGCCCGTTACAAGGCAGCCACGGCGGGCGTGTCCTTTCACCCCATTCGCAATCTCATGGGAACGGATACCTTCAAGTACAGCGGCGCCAAGATGGCGAAATGTCCGTTCACCGGGACCAATTACGCTTTAGTGCCGGCACTTTATTCGGATGTGGCAATCATCCATGTACATGAGGCGGATGTTTATGGCAATTGCCGGGTCCGAGGTATCCTGATGTCTGATTATGATGTGGCCCGGTCTTCAAAGAAGGTTATTATCACTTGTGAAAGAATTATCCCGACCGATGAGATTCGCAGGGATCCAACTTCGACATTTATCCCTTACTGGTGTGTCGATGCCGTTTGCGAGGTTCCCTATGGAAGCTACCCAGGCAATATGTACGGCGAATATTTCTCTGATGAAGATCATCTGAGAGAGTGGCTGAAAGTGGAGCAGGATCCGGAAGAGTTCAAGGCATTCCTCGACAGGAACATCTATGGCGTGAAAGATCATTTCGAGTACATCGAAAGGAATGGCGGCATTGCCAAGATGCTTAAGCTCAGACAAAAAGAATGGCTCTTAGTCGGCGCCAGGGCATAGGAAGGAGGAGAGATATAATTTATGGCAAACTATAATGTTATGGAATTGATGATATGCACGGCTGCAAGAGAGCTGGAAGATGGGGCGTCTATTGTGGTGGGAACCGGCGCCCCCAATGCGGCAGCGATGTTGGCGCAAAAGACAACGGCCCCCAATCTGGTTATTATGTTTGAGGCGGGCGGAGCGGCCCCCCTGGTTCCGGAAATGCCGATTTCCGTCGGCGATTCCCGGACGACCTGGAAGGCCCTTATGGCCAGCAGTATGCCGGAAATTATGGAAACCGCTTGTCGCGGAATGGTGGATTACACGTTCCTTGGTGGGGCTCAGATTGACATGTACGGTAACCTGAATTCTACCCGGATCGGTCCCGATCACCAGAAGCCGAAGGTCCGGTTCCCCGGCAGCGGCGGCGCCAACGACCTGGCCTCCTTCTGCTGGAGAATGATCGTCATGACACCCCAGGATGTCAAGCGTTTTGCTGAAAAATGCTCTTACATCACCTCCCCCGGCTGGCTTCAGGGCGGCGATTCCCGAGCGAAATCAGGTCTGCCCTTAGGCGCCGGTCCCTACAAGATCATTACCAACATGGCCGTTATGGACTTTGAACCCAAATCCAAGCGGATGCGGATCATTGCGATAAATCCCGGTTATTCCGAGAAGGACGTGCAGGACAATTGTGGCTTCGAGCTGCTCAAAGCCAAGAAGATTGTTGAGAATCAGGGTCCGAGTGAGAAAGAACTGTCCATTCTTAGGGACCAGATCGATCCCTATCGCTATGTCATCGGGCGTTAATTAACCTTTAATTCAGTGAAGAAAAAACGAAGGCCGCTGCTTTCCCAAGCAGCGGCCTTTTTTGTGGCAATGTTTTACCTAAGCAGGATTTTCATGCCGTCCGTTTCCTTCACGAGTTTCTCCCCCGCGGACGTTCCGCAGAAAACGCAGGTATAATCGTACTTTTCCCCCTCGGATAAGACAAGCAGCAGCCGCTTCCTGACGGGTACGGCCCGGCGGCAACGGGGACAAAAGAGTTCCGTGGCGTCAAAATCCTTGAATTGCTGCCTCTTCATTGTGTTTCATCCTCGTCTTTGTCAGGTATAAGTTTTGCGTTATCCAGCCAGACGGTGGCCTCACTGTCGCTGGGAGCCCGATAATCGCCCCGGGGAGACAAAGATCCGCCGGAACCAACCTTGGGACTGTTGGGGACGCAGGAGCGCTTGAACTGACTGGTTTTGAAGAAGCGATAGAGATACACCTCCAGCCAGTGTTTGATCTCCCCGATGATGTATTGGTGGCGCTTGTCTTCCGGAATATTCGGCCAGAGGCCCCGGTTGCCGTCCCGCCAGGTACAATAGGCCATAAAGGCGATTTTGGTGGGCAGATAACCAAAGCGGGTAATGTAAAAATTATGGAAGTCCTGGAGTTCATAGGGACCGATGACCGCTTCTGTTTTTTGCGCCGGCTGGGCGCCCTCTAAACCGGGGATAAGTTCCGGACTGATCTCTGTTGCGAGGATATCGATAAGAATCGCTGAGGTTTCCTTCGAGAAGACAACTGAATCCGCAACCCAGCGGATAAGATGTTGAATGAGGGTCTTGGGGACGCTGGCATTGACATTGTAATGAGACATATGATCCCCGACGCCGTAAGTACACCAGCCTAAGGCCAATTCGCTGAGGTCTCCTGTTCCGACAACCAGGGCTTTCCGCATGTTGGCTAAACGAAACAGATGGGAAGTCCTTTCCCCGGCCTGGATATTTTCAAAAGTCACATCATAAACAGGTTTTCCTTTTGCAAAGGGATGGCCGACATCTTTCAGCATTTGAATACAACTGGGCCTGATATCGATTTCATTGGCTTCCACCCCCAGGACCTTCATCAGCCGGACGGAGTTGGTGTAAGTCTTGTCCGTGGTTGCAAATCCGGGCATTGTATAGGCTTTGATATTGGCGCGGGACCAGTGGAGAAGATCCATGGTCCGGGCCGCGACGATCAAGGCATGGGTTGAGTCGAGTCCCCCGGAGACGCCGATCACGACGTTTTTAATATCCGCAGCCTGAAGTCGCTTCGCCAACCCCTGAACCTGGATGTTATAGGCCTCGTAGCAGCGCTGATCCCGCTTGCTCGCATCGGCGGGAATATAGGGGTAGCGGGGGTATTCGCGTTCAAGGAGGATACGTTGTGTTTCCGGGAGGTCCACTGTGAAGTCAATATGGCGGAAAGTGGTTATCCGGTCCCGGTGGGTTCGGGCGTTCTGGCTGAAGCTGGTCAGGCGCATCCGATCCTGGGCCAGGCGGTCGAGATCGATATCCGAGTAGATTACCTGAGGTTGTTGTGAAAAGCGCGTCGATTCAGCGAGGAGATTGCCGTTTTCATGAATCATGGCATGGCCGTCCCAGGCAAGATCCGTTGTCGATTCTCCCGGTCCTGCCGCCGCATACAGATAGGCGGCCACACAGCGGGCCGACTGGTTGGCGGCGAGGCTCTGACGGTATTCCGATTTCCCGATGGTGATATTGGATGCCGAGAGATTTCCAATGAGAGTGGCCCCGGCCATAGCGGCGAAACTTGAGGGGGGAATGGGAACCCAGACATCCTCGCAGATCTCGATGAAGAATTTAAAATGGGGAATGTTCTGAACGTGAAAAAGAAGGTCAGCCCCGAAGGGGATGTGTTGCTGGCCGCAAAGATCGATTGTCTTTGTCAGGGCTTCTTCCGCCGGTGTGAACTGGCGGCGTTCATAGAATTCCCGGTAATTCGGCAAATAAGATTTGACGGCCGCACCCAGAATACGTCCCCGGTATATCACCACTCCACAGTTGTACAGGCGGTTATCCGCCTGTAGAGGAGCGCCGACCACGACGATGAGCTTCAGTTTCCGTGATGCCGCGACTATGTGCTGTAACGCCGCCTGGACGGCATGGAGAAGCGCGTCTTGGTGGAACAGGTCTTCGTTGGAATAGGCCGAGATCCCCAGCTCCGGGAAAAGGGCGAAGACGGCATGGTTATCCGCAGCCTTACGGGCCATCTTCAGGGTGGACTTGACGTTAAATTCCGTATCAGCCACCTTCACTTCCGGGATGCATACGGCAGCACGGATGAACCCATGCCGGTATATATTGAAATAATTCTTCATCGTCATCATGAGTCTCCCTCTACATAGGCATATGCGCTATGGTTATGGATACTTTCGTGATTTTCTGCCTCCACCGTGTAGGAAGGGAAATTATCATGCGCCTTCAGACGGGCGGCGACATTCCGGACGACATCCTCAACGAACATGGGATTTTCATAGGCCCGTTCCGTAACGAATTTTTCATCCGGTCGCTTGAGGAGGGAATACACCTCGCCGCTTGCTGATTCTTCGACGATGCGGATGAGGTCCTCGATCCAGAAGAATTTCTTGAAACGAACCTTGACCGTGACCATGCTGCGCTGATTATGGGCCCCCATATTACTGATCTCCTTGGAACAGGGACAGACCGTCGTCACCGGCACGATTATGCCTACCTGAAAGTCCGCCCCATTGTCATTGAGGGTGCCGCAAAACATGCATTTATACTCCATCAGGCTTTTTGCGCCCGAAACGGGCGCCGCTTTCTCAATGAAGTAAGGGAATACGATTTCCATGTGGGCCGATTGGGCCTTGAGTTTCTGTCGTGTTTTTTCCAGGATCAGATGAAACGTCTTGATGTTGATCTGGCCTCTGAATTCATTGAGGATTTCAATGAAGCGGCTCATGTGGGCCCCCTTGAAATGATGGGGCAGGTTGACATACATGTTGATCGCGGCGTTCACCGCCTGGGTTCCCTGGGCGCGGTCGAGGACGATAATGGGATACTTGATCCCCTTCACCCCCACCTTGGTGATCTCAATATTCCGATGATCCTTGAGGTTTTGTACGTCGATCATGCCGTGTATGTCACCCGGGCGTTGTCCGATTCCCATACGGTCACTCTGGAAACCATCAGACCCAGGTTCATGGTTTGTATTCTTTTCGTCAGGCGATCATAAATAAATTTCGCGACTCGCTCCGACGAGGGGTTTATGTCCTTGAAAAACTCTACTTCATTCAGATATTTATGATCAAGATGGTCAAGAATCTCGTAGGTCCACTTTTTCAGATCCCGGAAATCAATGAGGAGTTCCTCCCCGTTCAAGGCGTCGCCCGCTACTGTAACCTCCACGAGGAAATTATGTCCATGAAGGTCTTCGCACTTTCCACCGATCTCCTTGAGGACATGGGCGGCGGAGAAAGATTTCTTGATCGTAACTTCGTACATGATTTTCCTCTTTTTATATCCCGATTAATAAAGACTGTTGGCCCCTGCTTGTCAACAAGTACAATTTAATAATCATTTTGTCAAAGTAGTCATAATGTGAGTGCCCAAATGGGAGGGAGATGCCGGCATTTTCAGAAGTAAAGGTCTTTGCCTATTTGTGCTGGAGTTCTTTATCCACCGCCATATTATCCCGGTGAATCACCTCGTCATAGTCCTTATAGCCCAACACCTGCTGAATCTTGGAGGTCTTGAGTCCCATGATCTTACGAACCTCTTCCGCTCCATAGTTAGTAAGTCCTTTGGCGAGGATTTTTCCGCCGGCGTCTAAACAGAGGACGGGATCGCCGACATGGAAATCCCCTTCTACATCAATGACGCCGGAAGGAAGGAGACTTTTGCCCTCTTCGATGAGGGCCTTTTTCGCGCCGTCATCGACAGTCAGCTTCCCGCGGGACCTGAGGGTGAAGGCAATCCAGTATTTACGACTGTTGAGGTGCTCTTTCATGGGCAGAAAGAGGGTGCCCCGGTCTTTCCCGGCGCAGAGATCCCTGAGGATTCCCTTTTCCTTGCCCGCAGCGATGATATAAGGGATGCCGAAGGCCGTGACTTTCTTGGCGGCCAAGACTTTACTTTTCATGCCTCCCGAACCGACATCGGAGGTTTCATCCGTCGCAGCCTGCTCGATCACATCGGAGATCTCGCTGACGATAGGGATGACCTTGGCCTTCTTGGATCGGTTGGGGTTACGGTCATAGAGACCGTCGGTGTTGGTCAGATTGATCAGGAGATGGGTTTCCGTAATATTGGCGATCATGGCGGCAAGCTGATCGTTGTCTCCGAATTTGATTTCATCGACCGCGACGGTATCATTTTCGTTGATGATGGGTATCACTCCCCATTCCATCAGGGTGGTCAGGGTATTGCGGATATTAAGGAAACGCTTCCGATCCGTAAGATCGGTCATGGTGAGAAGGATTTGGGCGACGTAGATGCCGTGCTTGCCAAAGGCGTTGGAATAGACGCGCATCAGCCGTCCTTGACCAATGGCAGCGGCGGCCTGTTTCTGAGGCATGCTTTTCAACGGCCCGCTGATGCCCATCCGGTGTTTTCCCGAGGCGATAGCCCCGGAGGTGACGATAACGATGTGATATCCCCGTTTTTTCAGATCCACCATTTCATCGACAAGCTGTTCGATGATATTCAGATCAAGACCGTTATCTCCCGCCAGGACAGCGCTGCCAATCTTGATCAGGACCTTTTTGACATCCTTAAGGATTTCCTTTCTCGTCATCAGGCTCCCCTTCCCCTCTCTGTTCTCCCTGTGCCTGGGTGGATCGCTCTAATTGCTCCGTGATCCTCCGGAGTATTCCGTCGAGGCCTTCACCCGTAACTGCTGAAAAAGTTAGTACTTCTATCCCCTTTTCACGAAAGATGTCAATGTCTTTTTTCATCCGCTCCCGGGTAACAGGCAGGTCCGTCTTGTTAATGGCAACAATCTGCGGTTTGTTCATCAAGGTGGTATTGAAGAGTCCCAGTTCCCGGTTGATGGATTCGTAGAGCTCCCATGCCCCCTGGTAATCTTCCCCTGAAATATCAAGAATGTGAAGAAGAATTGATGTTCGTTCCACATGTTTCAGAAACTGGACGCCCATACCGGCGCCGGTGTGGGCCCCGGTGATCAGGCCGGGAATGTCGGCGATGACGAAGCCCTGATTTTGTCCATAAGAAACGACGCCAAGGTTGGGAACAAGGGTAGTGAACGGGTAGTCGGCGATCTTCGGTCGGGCCGCCGAAACTCGGGATATAAATGTCGATTTGCCTACGTTAGGACGGCCGATAATTCCTACATCAGCCAGTAGCTTAAGTTCGAGGATGATCCAGCGCTCCTCGCCGGGCATGCCATCCTGGGCAAAGCGGGGGGCGCGATTTGTGGAAGACGTGAAATGGGCGTTACCCTTGCCCCCGATGCCTCCCTTGGCGGCGATAAACCGCTCACCGTCATGGGTAAGATCCGCGAGTATTGTCTGACTTTCGGCTTCTTTGATGACGGTGCCGACGGGAATGCCGATCTCGATATCTTCCCCACTGCGGCCCGTCCGATTGTTCCCCTCGCCGCTTGCACCGTTAGGGGCCAGGTGGCGAGGACGGTATCTAAAGTCGAGCAGCGTGGCGAGATTGTGAGAGGCGTGGAAGGTTATATCCCCTCCTTTGCCCCCGTCGCCGCCGTTTGGCCCCCCTCGGGGAACAAACTTTTCCCGCCGAAAGCTCACACAGCCGCGACCGCCATGGCCCGCCTGGATGAATATTTTTGCTTCGTCTATAAATTTCATAAAAAAATAAAGGCGCTCATATCAAGCGCCTTTTGATGGTGATAGTTTTTACGCTATACCCGCTATGGGATGTTGTGTCCTCTTCAGGGCTGACGATAACGTCTATGCCGCGTAGACACTTACTTTCTTCCTTGTTTTGTCAAGCCTTTCAAATTTAACGACGCCGTCTATCTTGGCGAAAATGGTGTAGTCCCTGCCAAGGCCGACATTCTTGCCGGGGTGAACCTTTGTTCCGACCTGACGGATGATAATTCCACCGGCGTTGATTGCCTGACCGCCGAAGACCTTCACACCCCGACGCTGGGAGTTGCTGTCCCGGCCATTCCGTGAACTTCCCTGTCCCTTTTTATGTGCCATGAATCTCTCCCCTTCCCTTAAAACGAAATGTCCCGAATAACCATCCGGGTCAGCGGCTGGCGATGGCCAGTTTTTTTCTTGAAACCCTTCCGCCGTTTCATGTGGAAGACGGCAATCTTCTCAGCCTTTGTCTGGGCTACGATTTCTCCCACCACCGTTGCCCCGCTTACCGTGGGGGTTCCGATGCGGATCGCCTCGTCCGTTGCGATCATAAGGACGTTGTCAAATACCACCGTATCTCCCTTGCTTCCGTCGAGCTTCTCTATGGCAACCATGTCTCCCACGGAAACCCGATGCTGCTTTCCGCCTGTTTTTATCACTGCGTACATCGTTTCATCCTTGTTGAAAAATTTTGAACAGGTTATCTACTCGAAAAGGCATTTATTTGTCAACAAAAAAAGTTGCCGTTTTCGTCAGCCTGGTTTCGAGAGCGGTGGCAACATCCAGAGAAAGGGCATGGACAAGAATATCCTCGGCACGGACAGCACCCTCATTACTGAAACGGACATCCATTATGAGCTCGCGGGAGGAACGATCAAAGGCAAGATAGGAAACGAGGGGACGGATATCCCTGATCACCGTCCGCTCCTTGATAGTCTTCGTGATGGTAAATTGTTGAGCCCTTAAAAAGGTATCTATATGTTCTTCCAGATGAACCAGCCGCTCTTCGTCAAGGGTGCCCGGCAGCAGGGCCCGATATTGGAAACCCCGGATCAATTCGGTCAGAGAACGGGCGGCCTGGGGAAGCTCCACCATTTCAAACACCGTCATCCCCTCGGGAAGATAACGATTGATCCGTTCCCGCAGCGCCGCGACTGCCTCCGGCGGCTTGATAATCTGGATGTCGCAATATTCCCCTTCGCTTTCCAGTCCGACGGCGGCGGCGACGGCAAAAGAGATCTTGGGATGGGGGTGAAAACCCTCCGAATAGATGAACTGCAGGCCGCTCTGGACGATGCCCCGGGTCAGGGCGGAGGCGCTCTCCAGATGGGACAGATAGCGGGACAGGCCCTTTTTCTTGAAGCTTAATCGGAACCGGCGAGAATCTGTAGAAACGGGAACCTTTTCCTGGGTGGCCGATTCAGCGGCGGGGGTGGTGTCACCGATGGGGGCGGGTGCTTCCGCCGCTTCTTCCTCGGCGCGGACGGGTCGGATGTCGATATGGTCGCAGACGCCGCATTGATAGCAGCCGTCAAGGCGGCAGTCCGCCGTCAGCTCTCCATTATCGGCCTTTTGTGCCTCTTCCCGGAGAAATTGACGGTCCATACCGCAGTCGATATGGTCCCAGGGGAAAGGCGCCTCCGGGGGACGCTCGCAAAGAAATGCGGCTGTGTCTATACCGATCTGCTTTATGGCATTTCCCCAGTGATCATTGCGGAATTGGTCGCTCCAGCCGTCGAAACGGCAGCCGTTGCGGTAGGCGGTTTCAACAAGTGCGCCCAGGGATTCGTCTCCCCGGGAAAACAGCCCTTCGAGAAGGCTCATCCGGGCGTCGTGCCATTTGATCTGGATATTCCGATGGCGCAAGCGGGATTTGAAATAGGACTGCTTCTCGCAGATTTCTTCGAGGCCGATCTGCCTTTGCCACTGAAAAGGTGTGTGGGGTTTGGGGACGAAAGTGGAGAGGCTGACCGTAACCTGCCCACGGTTTTTCGATGTCCGCAGTACCTTATGGGCCAGGGAAGCTATTCCCTCCAGGTCCACTGCTTCCTCTCCCGGGAGACCGATCATGAAATAGAGCTTGACCGCCCGCCACCCGGCGTCAAAGACCTGTGCCGAGGTTTTCAAAAGATCTTCTTCCGTGTTCCCCTTGTTGATGGAATTTCTCAGGCGCTGGGTTCCCGCTTCGGGGGCCAGGGTGAAACTCGTTTTCCGTACCCGTTTGATGGCCTCGATGAGGGAGATGCTCAGCGTCTCGACGCGCAGGGAGGGTAGGGCCAGGGCAATACGCTGGTCGTAATATCGATCCATCAGCAGGGGCAGGAGGGTCGCGATGCAGGAATAATCGCCGGAGCTCAGGGACAGAAGGGATAGCTCTTCCTGGCCGGTGGCGGCAAGCATGGAATCGGCCATATCTTGAAGGAGGGCGGGATGTCTTTCCCTGACCGGACGCCAGACCATCCCGGCCTGGCAGAACCGGCAGCCCCGGGTGCAGCCCCGGGCAATCTCCAGCACTACCCGGTCGTGAATGGTTTTCATCAGGGGCGTCAGCGGTTTTGCCGGCCCTATCCAGGCGTTCAGATCGGCTACAATCCGCTTCCGAATCTTCCGGACGGGGTTATGAACGGTGGGGACATAGACCCCTTCAATATCGGCAAGGGCGGCAAGGACCATGTTCCTGCGGTTGCCACTCCCCTTTTCCCTGATCATGGTGGCGGCAATCTCCAGAATGACCTCTTCCCCTTCGCCGATGACGAAGGCGTCGATAAAGGCGGACATGGGGGCGGGGTTGAAACAGCAGGGTCCCCCGGCGATCACAATCGGGTCTCCGTCCCTTCTGTCTTTACTGCGAATGGGGATACCTCCCAAGTCGAGCATGGTGAGGACATTCGTGAAAGAAAGCTCATATTGAAGGGAAAACCCGACCATATCAAAGGCCTGCAAGGGGGTTCTGGATTCGAGGGTATGGAGGAGGATGCCGTGACGGCGCATCTGACCTTCCATGTCGGGCCAGGGGGCGAAACAGCGCTCGGCGACGATTTCGTCCTGTCCGTTCAAAATCTCATATAAGATCTGGATGCCCAGGTGGGACATCCCGACTTCGTAAGTGTCCGGGAAGGCAAGGGCAACGCTGAGCCGGCAGGCATGCCGATCCTTGTGGACGGCGTTGATCTCCCCGCCGATGTAGCGACTGGGCTTGGAGACGGTGAGAAGAATGTCTTCCAGTGTTTTTTGATAATCAGGCATGAGATATATTATGTGTTTCCGAGACGGTCTTTGTATTTATACCAGTTCTGAAGGATTTCTCGGTACTTGGATTGGGAAAATTTCCTGGGGAATTCGTCCTTGGCCAGATAGGGCAGGGCGTCCCTCTTGAAGTCGTCGAGAAGATTCCGGAAAACCGTTTCCGTTTCGGTGTTATGAACGAAGGTCCGTTCCTTCCGGTATTCGTAGCTGCCCGCAGGTCCGAATACCCGGCGGGTCTTTAAATAGTGATCCTCTTCATCAAAATAGGAGATTTCGAAGGCCACCTCCATTTTGATGACCAGTTCCACCTTGACCGTATCCGCGGCAATCTGACGGGAGACATCCCATATATGAAGGGTCAGACCGTTGGGAAGGTTTAAATTTTCAACATGTTTCATGGCGACGCACCTTCCTTGAGATGCCTTGTCCCTTAGCATCTTTAATCTTGACCTGCAATGTCAATCCTCATATATAGTAGCCACCGTTCCTACCAAAAGAACAATTATGAGGAAGTCATGACCGAAGAAAAGAGCGCCAATGCCATTTTATTGCTCTCCTGTCAAGATCAGAAGGGTCTAGTCTATAATATCTCCAACTTTATTTATAGTCACAACGGCAACATTGTCCATGCGGCGCAACATACCTCGGTGACGAGAAAGATCTTTTTCATGCGGATCGAATGGGAACTAAACGGTTTTGTCATTCCCCGCGAGGAGATCGCCCTGGTCTTCAAGCATGTAGCCAGCCAGTTCGATATGAGCTGGGAGCTGCATTTTACCGATACGATTCCCCGCCTGGCAATCTTCGTATCCCGTCATCCCCATTGCCTCTACGACCTGATTCTGAGACGCCAGATGGGTGAGTTCCGGGCGGAGATCCCCCTGGTCATCGGCAATCATCTCGATGTTAAGCCAATGATCGAGCAGTTTGGCTTGAAGTTTATGCACTTTCCCATTACCAAGGAAAACAAGGCGGAGCAGGAACAGCGGGAGCTTGAGGAAATCAGGAAACACAATATCGACCTGATTGTCCTTGCCCGGTACATGCAGGTCCTGTCGAACCGGTTTGTAGAGGAATATCCGAACAAAATTATAAACATTCACCATTCCTTTCTTCCCGCCTTTTCCGGCTCGAACCCCTATCAGCAGGCCTACGACCGGGGGGTGAAGATCATCGGCGCCACGAGCCACTACGTGACGGAGCAACTTGACGACGGACCGATTATCGCCCAGGATGTCATCAAGATCAGCCATCGGGACGCCTTGGATGATATCAAACTGAAAAGCCGGGACCTGGAAAGAACAGTACTGGCCAAAGCCGTCCGCCTGCACCTTGAAAACCGGCTCCTGCCCTACGGTTCCAAGACCGTCGTTTTCGAGTAGTCATGCAATCCACGGTTTTTCGGGGATCATTCTTCATTCCCCCGCTGGTAAAGGGTGATACAGAGGGATTTTCGAGGTACATTTTCAGATGAAGGATGCTTCTCCCCATCTCTGTCAGCCCGATGCTGGCAAATCCTGCGGGGCCTGTTGTGGCCTCTACAACTACGCCGACTCTTCTCGGGAATCGCTTATTCTGCGACTGAGAGGTCGAACGAAACTATTTCGCCACGCCGACAAATCCCCGGAGGGTCTTCAGGTTTTCTCCCGCATGATTCAGGCGGCGGAAGACATGGCAAGACGCTATGAGGTCATCTATTGCTGCGAATACCTGGGATTTCTCGATGCGGAAGAAAAGCGTATCGGCTGTCTTCTCCATCCCCTGCAGAATGGCGGCGTCGATCACCGGGGGGTCTCTTTTTACGGTCGCGAGCTTTGCGATGGTCATTTCTGCCCAAGTTATCACTATATCTCCGGGGAAGAAAAACAGGCGCTCCTAAATATCATTGCTGACTGGTACCTCTTCGGACTGGTCATTACGGACATCGATCTGGTCAAATCATATTTTCAGTTGATCAGCGACGGGGTCTATGAGACGCCGTCACCGGAGCGCTTCAAAGACGGCCTGCTCCGCGAAAAGGCCTTGGCCTTCTTTGATCTTAAACTATCCTGGCCCTTCCGTTCCGCCGATGTGCATCGCTTGGGGAAATACTACTTTGACGGTTCCCAATACATGATCAACCATATCGATTACGAGGCCCTTGGTTCGGAAAGATCTCGGTTCGACAGGATATTCCTGAGCCTGACCTCCGATTTTCGCAGCCGGGAGGATCTTCGGCAGGCGGAAGACATGATTCAGAGCCATCTGGATGCCTTTATCCACGCTTATCAGGATAACCCATGATTTGTCATGATTTATTATTGACAAAAGATGTCCTGTCGATTAGCATCCTCCTAGTTATCAGATCATTATCTGAAACAGAAACGGTTCTGTAGGGGGGATCATATGGAAGGTATGCAAAAGGAGATTCTGTTCTCGCGGGATGCCATCAATCAGCGCATCACGGAGCTCGCCGCCGACATTTCCCGGGATTACGCCGGTAAAGAGCTGGTCGTTGTCGGCGTCCTCAAAGGGGCCTTCGTCTTTATGGCCGATCTGATCCGCCGCCTCCAGACCCCCTGCGTTATCGATTTTGCGAGATTGGCGAGCTACGGGTCGGGATCGATAAGTTCCGGTCAGATCGTTATTACCAAGGACATTGAAATGGAGATTAAAGACAGGGATGTCTTGATCGTCGAGGATATCGTTGATACAGGCCTGACCCTGTCTTACCTTGTCCAGGCCTTTAAGGAGAGGCGCCCTCGTTC
>JAPLJZ010000155.1 GCA_026388335.1 Deltaproteobacteria bacterium | reverse complement strand
GACTGGGTGAACCGGGGGTCCACACAGAGCAGTTTTGCCCCTCTTTTGTCTATGGCTTCCTGAATCCACTTGAAGGAAACAGGGTGATTGGAAGCGGGGTTGCTTCCCATAATGAGGATCACATCCGCATTGCGGAAATCGACCCAGTGATTTGTCATCGCGCCACGTCCGAACGACTCTGCCAGAGCCGGTACAGTTGGGCTGTGTCAGATACGGGCCTGATGTTCAATATAGACCAGGCCCAACCCCCTTAGAAATTTTTGATACGTGAAGCATTCTTCAAGATCCATGGCCGCGCTGCCAACGGAAGCAATCCCCTCCGTCCGATTGACAAGCTCGCCCTTCTCATTGTTGGTCTTGAAGCTGACATCACGACTTCTCTTGACATTTTCCGCGATCTTCTCGATGGCCCACTCCCAATCTACTTCCTTCCATTCGGTGGCGAATGGCGCTCTGTAAAGAGGCTTGCCCAAGCGGTTCTCATTGACGGCCATCTGATAGATGGAACCGCCCTTACTGCACAGCGATCCCCTGTTGATTGGGCTGTCCGGGTCGCCTTCCGTGTTGACAACCTTGCCTTGCCGGGTGGAGACAATAATGCTGCAGCCGACAGAACAGTATGGGCAGATCGTCGTGGTCTCTTTTGCATACTTGACCTTCAGGGGCTGAGCGAAGGCGGATACAGGCTTCAGGCTGATGCCGAGGCCGGTGGTCGCCAGCACAGCACCGGAGATCTTCAAGAAACCTCTTCTGCTGACATCCATAAAAATGCGCTCCTTTCTTAGGTATTGATTCACATGGTTGCGTCCATCGACTCACCCTTTCCGAGCATGGGAGGCGACGCCGTTTCCAGCAACGCCCATTGTCCACCCTTTCATTGAGAAACTCTTTAGAAAAAGCGGATCGGAGAGCAGGATGCACTTGGTCTTTCAAACAGGCCTGAAATAACCGGCTTCCTATATATTTAATGCCTTCAACTGTCAAGATGTTTTTGGGCAAATTTACAAGGATTTCACCTACTTATGTCATTTATGACATATGCTGAATCATTACTCATGATGCAGCGATTTCTACAGCGGGGTAAGTCATACTTGATAGTGATTTTTTTCGCGGCAAAGATCGGCGAATACTAAAGGTAAGCGGAGTTGGATAAAAAATGGCGCCGCCTTAATTTGTCCGGCGGCGCCACTATTAAGTGTCAGTTAAGGTGAGGGAGAGATTAACTACTTATTGCGAAGCCGTCATGCCTTGGCGATCCGGCAGCCGATGTTCTTGATGTTCGGCGTCCCGTATTCCTTGCCCAGTTTTCCGATGGAAGTGAGAATATTGAAGTTGGATTTTTCCCAGTCGAACTGTTTCTCCGGATCGCCTTCGGGAAACCACCAGCCGATCGAGGCGTTGACGACCCGGGGCATCACGATGTCAGTGACGACGGCCTTCTGGACGATGGCGCCGTATTTGGTCTCGATGCGGACGTCGTCACCGTCCTTGATGCCGAACCGGGCGGCGGTGTCGGGATGGATCTCGACAACGGGGTCCGGTTCCCGCTCCCGGATCTTCTTGACCCAGCGATACGAGGAGTGAAGGTAGTTGGGGCTCTTGGCACTGATAAGAATCAAGGGATAATCTGGATCTTCCGCTTCGGGAAGTCCCTCGTAGGCCGGCAGGGCGGGGAGTTTGAATTTCTCCGCCGTACTCAGCCGCAGTTCCACCTTGCCCGTCGGCGTCCGGAAGCCCTTTTCTTCGTAAAGTTTGAAGCGGTCGGGCCCCTTCAGGTATCCCTTTTCACAGAACTGCTGGTACGTAAGGCCGCTCGGCTGGAGGAGGTCCGCCAGGAACTCCTCATGATCCGCCTTCCAGAGTTCGGGCGGGCTGACGAGTTTGCCCAGTTCGTTCATGATCTTCATGTCCGGCCAGCACTCGGGCGGGGGTTCGACGATTTTTGGCCGCGCCAGGACCATGCCGTGTCCGATGCCGTAGTGACCGATGTCGTTCATCTCAAACTGGTGCGCCACCGGGAAAACGATGTCCGCCATAGCGGCGGTCGGCGTCATGAACAGGTCGGCAACGGCCATGAAATCGAGCTTTTGAAAGGCTTCGTAGGTTTTGCGGCTGTCCGCCCAGGCCACCATGGGATTGGTGCACATGGCGTAGTATCCTTTGACGGGATAGGGGACCTCCTCCAGGATCGCCCTGCGGAAGAAGGCGGGGGCGATGGTCATCAGGCGGGGAATGACCCCGTAATGGCGGCTGATCATCTCCTTGGCCTTGTCCGGAATCAGGTCGGCCCGAACAAAGGGTGCCAGACCCATGATCTTGGGATCGTAAGCGTTTACATTGCCACCCGCCACCTCGAGGTTCCCGCAGACGGCCATGAGGCAAAGGAGGGCGCGGATGGCGTGGAAGGTGTTCACATCGTGCTCGATGGGATTGCCCCACTGAATGGCCGCCGGTTTGGCGGCGGCGTATTTGCGGGCCGCCGCGCGGAGCTGCTCCACCGGGACCCAGGTGATTTCGGCCACCTTTTCCAGCGGGTAATCCTTTACCTGGAGGGCGAGGTCCTCAAACCCGTAGGTCCATTTTTCGACGAATTCCTTGTCGTAGAGCCCTTCTTCGATGACGACGTTCAGCATGCCCAAAACGAGGGCATGGGACGTACCGGGCCGCGGGCGGAGCCACAGGCCGGCCTTGCTGACCATGTCGATGCGGCGGGGATCGACGACGATCAATTCCGTCCCGTTTTTCAACTGTTCGTCGAGGTTGCTGCGGATCTGGCCTTCTTCATTGGTGGCGGTGATATTACTGCCGAAGAGCATGACCAGCTTCGTGGGATGATGGAGATCCGCAACGGGATAGAACCCGCAGGTATGGACCCCGGTGATTTCCCGGGGG
>JAPLJZ010000139.1 GCA_026388335.1 Deltaproteobacteria bacterium | reverse complement strand
CCTCCCAGATAGCCGAAGGCGAAGGTTGTGCCTGCGGTAGTGGCCCGTTCGAGGGCGACGACCCCCCTGTTGAGCAGGGTAAAGAAATCTCCGAAGAGGGGGATTTTGAGCATGATCAGCGCCAGGGCGAACTGGACGACCAGACCGGTGAAGATGATCTGAAAGCGGACGGCGCGCCTATTCTCGCTGATCAGCCAGGCGAGGCCCGTCAAGAAGATGATTCCGACGATGCCCTGCAGGTTCATGAAGTCTGAAATGTCCCCGGGGGAGTCCTTTCTGAAGGCGTACTATAGAGAAAAGGGCAGTGACTGTCAAGCACCTTCCGGCAGAAACTTCTGTCAAGAGTAAATAGACTTGTCCGGTTTTGTAGCAAATGAGTTGTCCGCTTTTACTGTTCTTGAATGGAGGGCCATTTGAGAGCAGGAGGTGAGCGGCGGATGTTCGCTTTCCTCGTCAGTGTTTCTTGTACAGGAGTTATCCATAGCCATTTTCCCGCAGCCTTGGCGGGGAAATATGGTTGTGGGTAATTCCGTTGGGTCATGCCGCCTTTCTGGGTTTTATTTCAACCAGTTTTCCGTACCTGTCATAATCGGCCAGTTTTCGCGGGCCGTGAAAAATGGCAAGCGAGCCATCCCGATAGCGATGGACCATCACCCTTACCCTGACGTAATGGCAACGGTATTTGTTCGGCGGGATTTGCAGTTTATAACAATCCACGCTGACACAGTTGTCGGCATTGACGGTTCGTTCCTCTTGTTGGCAGAGGATGTCATCCAGATTCGTCCCAATCCAAGGAACAAACGCTGACCCTTCTTCAGGAGGTGGCTGCATAAACTCGACGTTGAAACTGGGTTTATACTCCTGGGCCAGGTATCGGTTTGCGGCATCCATATCGGTGATCCCCTCAAGAGCCAACTCCTTGACAAGTCTGTCTTGGTGAGTCTCAAATGCTCTTTCACTTCGCCCCCGGGCTTCTGGAGAATAGGCCGCGATCATCTGAATCCCCAAATGTCTCATGGCACGGCCGAACTGGGTGAGCTGTGTTTTGCTCACCTTACCCCCCTCCTTGGGTGTGAACCAGTAGTGGCTTCCCCTGTCCGTGTACAGAGAGCTGAATAAACCCCGTTGAAAGATTACGTCCCGGACTCCTTGGAAACTACTCGCCGTTCCTTCCTCGTCCACAAAAAACATCGAGTAATGCTCGTTTGTTGCATCGTCCATCGTCACGATCAGATCCCATTTTTTCCCAGGGACCCATTCATGCGTGCTCCCATCTTGGTGAAGCATCATTCCAGGCAGAGGAGATCTCTCCCGATGCTTGCGATGAACCCCTCGTTTGGAAACATTGGGAACCAAGCCGCTTGACTGGAGTGTGTTCTTGACCCAACTGTAACTCCGCTGTCCCTTGCCTTTCTGATACTTCGAATAAAAATGCTTCACGTTCCAGCCCCGGTAACCACTCTTATACCAGTCGGCAACCGCCATCACCTCATCCACCGGTGCACGACGAAACGAGGCTTGGCTCAACCGCTTATCAGACAAACCATCCATCCCCCAATGCTCGTACCGATCAATGTACCTCCGAAACGTCCGATCGCATACCCCCAGGATGCGCGCTGCTTCCTCTTGGCTCAACCGACTATCATTCCACTCTGAATACACCTCTTCAAATCGCATCTTCCGGATCTCCTGTAGCATCTCCGTCCGTCGCATCTGTCACCTCCATCGGTGATCGTAACAAACCGGACAGATTGTGTGCTACAAACCGGACATGTCACGTACTCGCGACATTTTCTAAAATTTTTCTTGACAAATATTTATTTATGATTAAAGATTAAAAAAACAGAATTATATTTCCACATAGTGGAACAAATAAACATGACCAATTAAAAAAGTCCTTATTCTAAGGAGATATTTCAATGTCAGCTATTGCGGGTAGTCGTGTTTTTATTACAGGCGGGTCCGGATTGGTTGGTTCGCACACTGTCGAGAAGCTTCTCTCCAGGAATGTAAGCGAGATTATTGTATATGATAAGTTTATAAATGAAGAAAACCTTGTCGCAGTAAAAGACCGAAAAGAGGTTAAAATTGTTCAAGGGGATTTGAATGACATTTCTTGCTTACAAAAAAACATGGCAGGAAGTGATTTTTTAATCCACTTGGCAGGTCTTTTACTTTTACCATCTATGCGTAATCAACGCGAAGCGCTAATGATTAATATTGTGGATACTTATGCTTTAATGGACTTAGCCCTCGATTTGGGCGTAAAAAAAATTGTATATGCATCGTCTGTTTCTGTATATGGAACGCCTGATACAGATCAACCAGTAACAGAAAAAGCACCCTTCCTGAATCGCACCATCTACGGAGCATGCAAGATTGTAGTTGAACAGCTATGCCGTGCTCTCAGAGACATGCGCGGTCTTAATTATGTGGCTTTGCGTTATTGTTCGGTCTATGGCCCGCGCCAGCACGCAGATGGTCTTTACCCGCGTTTAATTCTGAAGACGTTATCAGACATAAATAAACATCGAATTCCACGAATAGAGGGTACGGGAGATGAGGTACAAGATTTTATCTATGTCGAAGATGTAGCAAACGCCAATGTCCTTGCGTTGGAAGTGAATGTATCTGATGAAGCTTATAACATTGTTTCTGGTACGCCTACAACAGTGCGGGAATTGCTTAAAATGGTGTGTGAATTGGAGGGTAGACAGTTTAATGTCGAATTTGTACCATGCCCAGGAAAAGAGATAGTTGCTTATAGGCGCTTTAATGGAGAAAAAGCACATCGCGAGTTGGGCTTTGTTCCAAAGATCAACCTTGAAGAGGGACTTAAGCGCCTATTATCTTGGGCTAAAACTACAGGGGAATTGTAATGCATTGTAAACAAGTCATGCAATAGCGGTCTCTATACTGGATTAAGAAGAAATAAATAAAGGAGCAGAATTGAATGAAACCTCTTGATGGAATAAAGATTTTAGATTTAACTCAATTTCTGGCGGGTTCCTATTGTACGATGATATTCAGTGGTCTTGGGGCGGAGGTGATCAAGATCGAACCTCCGGTGAAGGGAGATCCTGCACGCCATATGCCTCCCTATGTTGGAGAGAAGGGTGTGAGCATCTCCAGAGAGACCCGAGATGATATTTCATTGGCCGTTCTCAAGCGATGCCGGAACAAAAAGGGCATCTCTTTGAATCTGAAATCTCCGAAAGGAAAAGAGATATTTCTGCGCTTGGTGGAAAAGGCGGATGTGGTGGTGGAAAATTTCCGACCCGGGATAATGAATAAGCTGGGATTGTCCTATTCTGTGTTGTCGGAGGCAAACCCCAAGATCGTCTATTGCTCTTTAACCGGCTTTGGGGCGGAAGGGGCTTATGCCAATTTGCCGGCATTTGACATTGTAATCCAGGCGATTGGTGGTGCGATGAGCGTCAACGGGCATCCGGACGGTCCGCCAACAAGAAGTGGCATTGCGACGAGCGATTTGGCAGGAGGGTTGTTTTCCTGCATAGGTATTATGGCTGCGCTTGAATATTGTCATAAAACAGGAAAAGGCCAGCAAGTTGATGTTTCAATGCTGGATAGTGTTTTGTCCTTTATGATGGATGAAGCCCCTGATTTTTGGATCTCCCAAGGTTATCCGCCACGTAGCGGGAGTCGCTTGACTCGGCTGACTCCATTCAACGTCTACAAAGCCAAGGACGGTTATTATGTGATTGCCCATGGAAGCAATGATCATTGGTTGGGCATCCTCAACGTCATGGGGAGAGAAGATTTGTACGACGATGAGCGTTACAAAGACCAGCCGGGACGGATCGCGCGTGCGGATGAAGTGGATGCCATCATTAACGCCTGGTCTGAACAAAAATATAAGAAAGATATTTTGAGCGCACTGGAGATAAAGGGCATACCCTGTTCACAGGTCCGCGAGGTCCCGGAAGTCTTATCGGACAAGAATTTACTTGATTTAGGAACCGTTGTTCCGATCATCCATCCTAATTTTGGGGAGGTCCCCTCGGTCAAGGCAGCCGGCATGCCGATCCGTTTCAGTGCTTCCAAAACGGGTTTTGATCAACCGGCGCCGACATTGGGGCAGCACAACTCAGAGGTTTATGAGGATTGGCTCAATCTGAGTCAAAAGGAATTGGAAGACCTAAAAGCTGAGGGAACTGTCTGAACCATAGGCCATTCAAACAACTTGTCGCTGTTTACAAATAGGGTGGAGAATTGATGGAATCCAATAAAAGAATGTTTATGGCTCGGGAACACTGGGAAAAGGAAACCAGGGCGAAATACATTAAGGAGAAGCCCGAGCGCCGACCGCGGTTCGTAACGGACGCAGGAATTGAGGTGAGGCCGCTTTACTCGCCGCTGGATTTGGCGGAGCAGGGTTTCGATTACGAGAAAGACTTGGGTTTTCCGGGGGAGTATCCCTATACGCGGGGGATCAATCCCAGCATGAACCGGGGTGAACCATTCCGGGTTCGGATTTATTCTGGATTTGGCACCCCGGAGGACAGCAACGAACGGTACAGGAAGATTCTGGCCTGGGGTGCCGACGAAGTGCAAATCGCTTCGGATCTGCCCAGCCAGATCGGTTATGATTCGGATCATATCATGTCCAAGGGGGAGATCGGTCGCGTCGGCGTGTCGATCAATTCCTTACAGGACATGGAGATCCTCTTCGCTGGGATTCCCCTCAATAGCTTCAAGCGGGTTGGGATGATGGGTAACTCGATCGGGCCCATTGCGTTAGCGCTGCTCATCGCCCTGGGGGAGAAACAGGGGCTGAAACCTGAGGAGTATGTGGTCGACTTGCAGAACGACCCGATCAAGGAGTATATTGCCCGCGGGACCTACATCTTCCCGATGGATAGGGCAGTTCATTTTGCCTGCGACGCTATTGAATACTGCGCCCAGAAAGCCGCTCACTGGTATCCGATGCACATGTGCGTCAACCACATTAACGCCTCCGGATCGGGGTCGACGAAGGGCATGGCCTTTGCGATGTCGAACGGGTTGGTTTACATCGACGACCTGTTGCGGCGAGGTCTTACCATCGATCAGATCGCTCCTTTGCTCATCCTTTATGTAGATGAGCGGGAGGATTTTTTCGTGACGATCGGCAACTGCCGGGCGGCGCGGAAGGTGTGGGCCGGTTTGATGCGGGACCGCTTCGGCGCGAAAGACTCCGATGCGATGGCCATCAAGATGAACTGCTATTCTCATGGGGGCGAGACCCTCAAGGAGCCGAAGAACAACATTGTTCGGATTGCCTTTGCCGCTCTGGCCTATGCGCTGGGCGGGGTTCAATTCCTTCAGGATGCCTCCTATGACGAGGCGATGGCGACGCCTAATGATGAAGCTTGCAAGGTGTCCATTCGCACTCTCCAGATTATTGCCCATGAGTTGGGATTTTCCAGGACCGTAGATCCCTTGGGAGGATCATACTATCTGGAAAGTCTGACCAAAGAAATCGAGCAGGGCATCCTCGCGGAGATGGTCAAGGTGGAGGAGTTGGGCGGATCCCTTTTGGCAATCGAGAAGGGTTATTGTCAGGGGGTCATCACGCGAGGTGCAGTCAGGAGGCAGCGGGAGTTTGAGACGGGGGAGCGGGTTTCGGTGGGGGTGAACATTTTCAAGAGCGATGAGAATCTTCCACCGGGATCTTTTCGGGTGAACCCCCAGGTGGAGGAGAGGCAATTGGCGAGACTGAGGGCTCTGAAGGCGGAGCGGGACGGGGCGAGAGTGAGGGAAACCTTGTCCGGTGTTCGGGAGGCAGCCCTGCGAGGGCAAAACATGGTAGAGCCTGTCCTGGAGGCGGTGAGGGCGTACGCGACGGTGGGTGAAATCTGCCAGGTCCTGCGCGAGATTTACGGTGAACACCAAGTTGTTGCGCAGTTTTAGGGGTTGTTCCAAAATGCCCGGAAGCCTGTTGGGGGGTAAAGGAGATGGATGGACAGAATATAGAGAAGAAGAGGATCAGGGTGCTGGTTGCCAAGGTGGGTCTGGATGGTCACGAGGTAGGGGCCAAGGTGGTTGCCCGGGCCCTGGCGGATGCAGGGATGGAGGTGATCTATACGGGACTTCGCCAGACGCCCGAGCAGATTG
>JAPLJZ010000025.1 GCA_026388335.1 Deltaproteobacteria bacterium | reverse complement strand
AAGATGTCGCGTGCCGACTCTGTTGTCAATCCGCCGGTGCAGATCACGCTGAGGGAACTTGCTGAGGATGCCCTGAACGCGGTAGCCGGGCGCATTGCCGCCCGGAAGGTGAAAGTACAGGTAGTCGGTGGCGCCTGTACACTCTATGGCGACCGCTCCCGCCTGGCGCAGATATGGCAGAACCTCGTGGACAACGCCGTCAAGTTCATGGGAAACCAAGCATCGCCACGCATTGAGATCGGGGCGGAAGAGAATGGTCCGGATACGATCTTTTTTGTGCGGGATAACGGTATCGGGATCGTTCCACAGCAACAGACAAAGGTTTTCGGTATGTTCGAAAAACTCGATCCGAAAAGCGGGGGAACGGGGATGGGGCTGGCGCTCATCAAACGAATTGTGGATATGCATCGAGGAAATATTTGGCTGGAATCGGACGGGCTAGGACAGGGGGCATGTTTCAGATTTACCCTGCCTGAGGCTGTTAAGAAACAGGGGTCGAATTAGGCGACCAAGATGAACACAAACGATAATAGCCAAAATGACTGACAAGGTCCTGGCCATCCTGTTCCGAATTCTCATTTTGCTCGGGTTATGCCTGACCAGCCTTTACAGTTACGTCCTCTTCCACAGCATAGTTGAGATTTTCAGTATTCTCATCGCCTTTTCCATCTTTGTAATTGCTTGGAACTCAAGGGAGTTTCTTGATAACGATTATCTCCTGTTCATTGGAACTTCTTTTCTATTTATCGGGGTTATCGACCTGCTCCATACCCTGGCCTACAAAGGGATGGGGGTATTTCACGGGTATGACGCCAATTTGCCAACCCAACTCTGGATTGCCGGCAGATACGTCCAGAGCCTTTCCCTTTTCATTGCCCCTTTGTTCCTGGGCCGGCGACTTAAGGTTAATCCTGTGGCGGCGGGGTACACGGTCATTACCTTCCTGTTGCTGGGGTCCATTTTCTACTGGGGCGTTTTTCCTGATTGTTTTGTCGAAGGGGTGGGTTTGACCCCGTTCAAAAAGGTCAGCGAATATGTGATCTGCCTCATCCTCTTCGCTTCTTTGCTCTTGCTGAATTGGAAGCGCAATGAATTTGACCCCAATGTGCTGCGGTTTTTGTTCTTATCGATTCTTCTCACCGTTGGAGCGGAACTGGCCTTCACCTTTTACATCGATGTCTACGGGTTTTCCAATCTTGTCGGCCACCTGCTCAGACTTGTTTCCTATTATTTCATGTACAAGGCCATCGTTGAGACGGGTTTACGAAAACCTTACAGCCTGCTGTTCAGAAATCTCAAGCGAAGCGAAGAGGAGTTGGAGGCCCGCGTGGAGACGCGTACAGAGGAATTAAGGAACGCCAATGAACAGCTCCTACTCGAACTCGCAGAACGCAAGCGGGCGGAAGAGGAAATCCGCAAACTCAATCAGGAACTTGAACAACGGGTCGCCGCGCGCACCGCCCAACAGGAAGCAGCAAACAAAGAACTCGAGGCGTTCGCCTACTCGGTGTCGCATGACTTGCACGCGCCCCTGCGCCACATTGATGGGTTTCTGGAATTGCTCCAAAAGAGAACGGCAACGACATTGGATGGACAGAGCCGGCACTATATGGCGAACATTGCTGATTCGGCAAAGCGCATGGGCATGTTGATTGACGACCTCCTCTCCTTCTCCCGGATGGGGCGTCAGGAGATGTCCAAAATGCAAGTAGACCTTGGGGCTTTGGTCCGGGAGGTCATCCGGGTGATCGCGCCATGTTGCGAATAGTGCTGGTCAACCTGATCTCCAACGCCTTGAAATTCACCCGGCCACGTGAGCAGGCGGAAATTGAAATCGGCTGTCTGCCAAGCCGGGAAACGGAGACAACGGTATTTATCCGCGATAATGGCGTGGGCTTTGATATGAAGCATGCCGACAAACTCTTCGGGGTCTTTAAACGCTTGCACCGGGCCGATGAATTTGAAGGTACCGGGATCGGCCTGGCAAATGTGCGCCGGATCATCAACCGGCACGGCGGCCGAACCTGGGCGGAAGGGCAAGTCAACCAAGGCGCCACGTTTTATATTTCACTGCCCCAACCTAATCAGCAGGGAACATAACCATG
>JAPLJZ010000219.1 GCA_026388335.1 Deltaproteobacteria bacterium | reverse complement strand
TTTCTCAAGGGACGGGCGATAAAGGTGCGGGGGCAGGAATCCAAGGTCTTCAAGATTGAAGAAGGATATATTATTTCCCCGGCAGTTTATGAAAACGCCAGTTGCTTCCGGTATGCCCTGCCGACGGAGGGCGAATCCGCATAACGGGCCATTAAGATTATCACCAATCCGTTGTTATAAACGGAGGAAAACAGGAGCCGTTCCACAAGGGGGGAAGCTCCTGTTTTTTTTATGACCTTCCTTGACTCCCGTGAGATTTCCCGCTATCGTTACATTAGAAATTCATCCTGATCAGAGGACATAGAGAGTCCATGGAAGTCTTTACCTTAGCTGTTGTCAGCCTGGCCATCGCCGTTTTTCTCTTTTTTACCAAGCGGCAGAACCGGATACATCTGTCTTTTGCCTGCCTGTGCCTGGCCATATTTTTCTATAAAGGGGGCGGCTTTTTTTCCGTTCATTTCCAATCCGGCTTCTGGAGAATGGTGGAAATGTTTGGTCTTCTGGCCATTTCTCCCCTGATCATTTCCTTCGGGCGTCTGCTGCTCAACGATCAGAGCTTCCTGTCCCTGCGCCAGACCATGGTGGCGGCATTCATCAGCCTGATTCTGCTTGTTTCCCTTTTCACTCCCCTGGCGAACTGGCCCTACTGGGGCATGCTGATCTATGTTTACCCCGCTTCTGTCGTGGCTCTTTGTTACGGCGCCCTGATTCTTTTCATCCGCAGCAAGCCCGCGGGGATAGAAAGAACAAGAATGCTGTATCTTTCCATCGCCTTTGGGATGGCGGCCCTCATCAGCGCCTGCGATGTCATCAAGCTTTTTGGATATGATTTTTCTCCCCTCTACAATATTTTTACCGCTGTCCTCATGTATATGATCTTTTTAATCGTCAATCACCCCCAACTTATGGATCTGCACGAGGTGATGGCCCGGGCCTTGATCACCGGCGTGCTGACCCTGTGCGCGACCCTGGTGATCTACGTATTTATCCGGCTCTTCGGCGGCCCCTCTTCCTCGTCTCTGACGTATATTCTGCTTGCGTCCTTTCTCATCGTCATTTCCATCGAACCTTTGAAACAGGTCCTCAAGAACATCTTCAGTTGGATCTATCCGGAGAGCAAGGAGGCCTTCAATTTCCTCTATGCCTTCGATCAGAAACTGGAGAGGGAAAAGAGCATGCTCCTGGAAGAAATGGCCCCGGTGCTGGCCCACGAAATCCGCAACCCCCTGGGGTCGATCAAGGGAGCGGCGCAGTACCTGCGTTCCGAGGTTATGACCGATGAGGACAAGCGCCTCATCGACGTCATCATCGAGGAGGTAAACCGTCTCAATAGGGTCGTCAATCAGTTCCTGAGTTATGCGAAACCCTATAGTCTCAATCTGAAGCTTCAGGATGTCAACGCCGTCATTGCCAAGGCTATATCGATCGTCAAGGCCAATGATCTGACGGAAAAGATCGTGATCGAAGAGGAGTTGCGGCCAGAGTTGCCGCTGGTCAATGTGGATGCGGAACAGTTGATCCAGGTGATTCTTAATATCGCCGTCAATGCCCTGGAGGCCATGCCCGAGGGGGGAAAGCTCACTTTCCGGACCCGTCGGATCGACAGCGACCAGGGAGAGGCAATAGCTATTTCCATTCGTGATACGGGAAAAGGGATAAAAAAGGACGAGCTGCGCAATGTCTTCAAGCCTTTTTTTACAACCAGGGAGCGGGGCGTCGGCTTGGGCCTATCCATCTGCCAGCGCATTATCAAGAGTCATGGCGGCCATATCCGGGTAAAGTCCATCCCGGGACAGGGAAGTATTTTCTACATCCGCCTACAGCGGGCGGCATTATCTTAGCGGGGTTTCTATGAGCAAGATTCTGGTTGTGGATGACGAAATCAACATGCAGGTGGTGCTTCGGGCCATGCTGAAAAAAGAGGGATACGAGGTCCTGACGGCCCCGGACGGACGGGAGGCCCTCAAGGTGTTGGCGGCCGAAAGGGGCAATATCGATGTGGTGGTTACGGACCTCAAGATGCCCAATCTCGATGGCATGGGGCTGCTGGAACGGGTAATGAAGGATTATCCGGCTACCCCGGTGATCATGATCACAGCCCACGGGACGGTGGCCACGGCGGTAGATGCCTTGAAAATGGGGGCCTTCGATTACATCACCAAGCCCTTCGAACAGGATGAACTCAAGAATGTCATCTTCAAGGCGATCAAAACGAGATGGCTCAGCGACGAGGAATTCGTCGCCAGTTCCGATGAAATTGACCGTTATGGCATTATCGGCGCCAGCAATCCGATGATCGAGATATTTGAGACCATCAAGCGGGTGGCCCCGACGACGACAACCATCCTCATTGCCGGGGAAACGGGGACGGGTAAGGAACTCATTGCCAACGCGATCCATATCAATAGCCCCCGGAAGAACAATCCCCTCATCAAGATCAACTGTGCTGCCATTGCGGAAAACCTCATGGAAAGCGAGCTCTTCGGTTATGAAAAGGGGGCCTTTACCGGCGCCGTCGTCACCAAGCCGGGACGTTTTGAGCTGGCCCACAAGGGGACCCTCTTTCTCGACGAAGTTGGGGAGCTACCCAAAGAGATGCAGGTAAAACTGCTACGGGTCATTCAGGAACAGGCCTTTGAACGGGTCGGAGGATTGAAGACCATCAAGGTGGATGTGCGCCTCATCACGGCGACGAACCGGAACCTCTTCCAGGATGTCAAGGACGGGCGTTTTCGGGAAGATCTTTTCTATCGCCTCAATGTCCTCCCCATACAACTGCCGTCCCTGCGGGAAAGAAAAGACGATATTCCTACCCTGACCGCATTTTTCATTGACCGGTTCAACAACAAGTTATCTATGGATATCAAGGGTCTGGACGATGGGGTCATGGAGTTGTTTGTCGATTATGACTGGCCGGGCAACATCAGGGAGATGGAAAATCTCCTGGAAAGACTCGTCCTGATGGCCAGAGGACAGACGATAACCCTTGAAGATGTTCCCGGAGAAATCAAGACGGCCGTCTATGAACAATCCCTGCTGCCGCCGGAAAAACAGAAGAGCCAGTTCAAGGATTTCATCCGGTCGCAGACGGAGGACGTGGAAAAACAGATGATCGCCCGCTGCCTCGATGAATGCGGCGGCAACGTCACCCGGGCTGCCCAGCATCTGGGCCTCAGCCGCAAGGGCCTCCAATTGAAAATGATCAAGTACAACCTGCGGAAATAACCAAGATCACCGAAAAATATCAGCTTTGTAATTTCTCAGTATCTTTCGATCTTTATCAACAAAGCTGCCCGTCACTATATAATTTTCTTTTGACCATTTTCAATATTTACGTGACAAAACCCACAAGCTTACTGGATTAATGACATCCTAAAAAAAAGGTTTTTGTGGGAGGACAGGTTTCCTGATAATCGTTAGCTGTCAAATCCAACTCAGGGCGGAAACCCCTATGGGAAATTAGAGGACACCTTATCACGCGACTTCAATTTTTACAGGTGTAACGTTCTCAATATTATCTGAAACAGGACACCGACTCTCTATTTCTTCCATAAAAGCTTTCTTTTCTTCCTTCGTCATATCTGAGCCGATGTTTAATGTGACGTTTATACCTGTAAGTCCGGCTCTATTTTCCTTGCTTTTGCCGAGAATGATCTCCGTATCGAAGACCCCTTCAATTTTCATGTCCATGCCGTTTAATTTGATTCGCTTCTGCGTGGCAATGATTCTGGCCACGGTGCCAATACAGCCTGCCAGGGATGTGAAAAGATACTCAATGGGGTTTGGGCCTTCGTCAGCCCCGCCTCCTGCCTGGGGTTGGTCAACATAAAGAGTGTGATTTCCCGCTTTTACTTCAACCTTAAATTTCTCGCCAAGCTTTGCCTCAATAGATACTGTTTTCATTCTTGCCATGGTATTTCCTCCTGAAAGTATTTTTTATTCCCTTAATGTTTTGAGTTTGAGGGTTTGATAAGAACTTCTTTTTTCACGGCGGAAGTATATGAAGAAATATCTTGTGTGTCAATAGTTTCCCGATTTCGCATTGACAGGTACTCAGGGCGCCGATCTCCAGCCTACTCTTTTTCATCAAGAAGAGGATCGCCGCAATGCGGCGACCTTCTGAGAAAGAGATTGGTCATCTCCAGATACGGGCGCATGGCCCGCGTTCCCCCTCCGGCAGCGACGATGAGGAGGATTTGGGCGGCGTCGATGATTCTCACTCCTCCCAGGTGAGTCACGGGGGTGTCGGCGTAAAGATCGGGCAGCATGGGGGTGGAGGGGCCAAGCAAGGCAACATGGCGGGGGTTGCCAAGATCGTTCAAGATATCCTCAAGGTCGTCATAAAGAAGGGCCGTAGCGGTGATTATGGCGACGGTGCAGCTTTTCAGTATGGTCCGGCGCTCTCTTTTAGAGAGGACCAGACCTTTAGCGGCGTCTTTTTCCAGGATGGTGAGCGACGCCCCCTTGTCCTCTATTCTATCCACCAGCGGCGTAAAACGCCCCACCATCGCGACCTTATCCTTAGGGGTCAGATGAAAAAGGTCGAGGGAATCTCCTTCCATATCGCTGTGATTCTGGCGAATAAGGGCATTGGCTGTCGCCAGGGCTAACGCCTTTTTCAACGGGGCGCCTTTTTCGGTGAGCCACCCCAGGACTGCTGCGGCACCGGCGCCGGTAAGCGTTACGAACGGTGGAAATATCGCCTCTCCCCGGGACGGTTCCGCAATGGGAACGTCGGACAGGCCGGGACAACCATCGCCATAAGGGGGGTTGAGCGGGGCAGGGCGCCCGGCGCCATGAGTAGGAAAACCGGACAGACCGAGACGGCCGTCGTCAATACGTACAGCGATATAAGCCCGCCCCAGGCGAACCTCTGCTATCGTCCGGGTTTTTGCCTGGTCGCGAAGAAGCTCATACAGGCGAATTGAAAGGTCGCCAGATTTTACCATAACCATTTATCTCCCGGGCATCGCTTTTCAATCAGAACGATCTTATGAAGGCAGGTCGTTTGATCGCCACTAATAACCGAGCGCCGCTCCTTCCCGGCGCGGATCTGCGGCGCCATAACGCATCGATGTTTTCCCATCGATCATGATACTCGAGGAAGCCCCCATCGGGGTCCCCAGCGCAACGGTGTGGCCCATGCCCGACAGCAGCTTGATCGTATCGGGGCTGATCCCCTTTTCAATCTGCAACTCGTCGGGCAGCCATTCATTATGTACCCGTGGAGCATTCACCGCTTCTTGGATGTTCATCCCATGGTCGATGACGTTCATGATCACCTGCAGGTTAGTCGAAATGATCCGGTTGCTGCCGGGACTCCCCGTGACGAGAAAGACCTTGCCGTCCTTCATGACGATCGTCGGGGACATGGCGCTCAACATACGCTTGTTGGGGGCGATGGCGTTCGCTTCGCCCTCCCGTATCCCGTTCTCGTCGATTCTGCCCGGCCGGACGTTGAAATTGTCCATTTCATTGTTAAGGAGAAATCCCGCCCCTTCCACGACGATGCCGTTGCCGAAATTGCCGTTGAGCGTATAGGTGCTGGACACCGCATTGCCCTCTTTGTCGACGACTGAAAAATGGGTTGTTTCGTCACGTTCATACCTGGGCGCGTCGCCAGGCCTGATATCCTTACCTGCCGTGGCTTTGAGGGGGGTTATTTTTGTGCGCAGGTCGGCAGCATAGCGTTTGGATGTCAAACCTTTAACCGGGACTTTCACGAAATCGGGATCCCCCAGATACTCGGAGAGATCGGCAAAGGCCTTTTTCATCGCTTCCGCCGTCAGATGAATCGTCGCGGCTGAATTATGCCCCGAACGGCCAAGGTCGAAACCCTCCAGGATATTGAGAATCTCGATGATATGAACCCCGCCGGTGCTGGGCGGAGGCATCGAAATGACGTCATAACCGCGATAACTCCCGCGCAACGGTGTCCTGAGCAGAGGCTCGTAGGCCGCCAGGTCCTCGCTGGTGATGAGCCCGCCGTTTGCCTGCATCTGTTTGACAATCAGATCGGCGATCGCGCCTTTATAAAAGGCGTCCGGACCATCCTTGGCTAAGGCTTTCAAGACGCCGGCCAAGTCCTTCTGTACCAGTATGTCGCCAGCCTTGTAGAGTCTGCCGTCTGGCTTGACGAAGATTTTCGCCGTTGCCGGATAGGCTCTCAGCAGTGTTTCGTAAGCCTTCATGTCGGCGGCAAGCTTTTCGTTTAACACAAAGCCTTCCTCGGCATACTTTATCGCTGGGGCCAGCGCTTGTGCGAGTGGTATGGTGCCGAATTTCTTCAGCGCCATGGCCAGTCCGGCAACTGTTCCGGGCACCGCTGTTGCCAGATGACTCTGACGCCTGGGCTTTAGGTCGGCGTTTCCATCCCTGTCCATGAACATGTTGCGAGACGCCCTGCCGGGGGCTTTTTGCCAGTAATCGATGGCCACAACCTCTCTCGTCTTGGCGGAATGAATGAGCATGAACCCGCCGCCGCCGATATTGCCGGCGCGGGGCAGCGTTACGGCCATGACAAAGGCTACAGTCACAGCGGCATCAACGGCGTTGCCGCCCCCCTTCAGGACCTCAAGTCCTGCCCGTGCCGCTGCTTCTTGCCCCGCGACAACCATCCCGTTTTTTCCCGGGGACGGAGAGACCAGGGCGTTCTCAACACCGCAAGCGGTCTGAACCTGAATTGTAAGCGCGATAGTGCACAGGGCCGTGTAAAGAGCAATGAGCTTGAATGCGTGCCTTTTCATGGAGCAAAGCTCCCTCCTTCATGTAATAAATCGTCAACTTGCGCGGACGGAATTATTATCCCATTTTTCTTTTAAATGTCCAGTTCAAACGTGCAGAGTGAGACGCATGACTTTGAAGCACGAACTTAATCCGGCGGCCAGTCGGACCTTTGCCCCTTTCCATCTTGACACACAGCGTCCATGCCCTTATAGTCATGAATATTTGTAGCCGAATAGAAAGGAGATTGAAATGTTTGATTATCTGCTTACGAAGGAACAATTAGCTATCCGGGACGAGGCCAGGGATCTCGTCAAGTGGGTCCCCCGCCAGATGATCCTCGATATGGACCAGGATAAGATCCGCTTTCCCAAGGAATTTCTCTCCGAGGCGGGGCGACGGAACCTCCTCGGCTGTCGCTACCCTCGGGAATGGGGTGGCCGGGGAATGGACTGGGTTACCACCGCGGCCATCTTGGAGGAGATTGGCACCCTGGGCTATGAGTTTGCCTGTGTTTTCGGTGTCGGCGCGGAACTCGTCTGCGACGCCATTATCCTGCACGGGACCGACGCCCTGAAGGAAAAGTATGTCAGACCACTTCTGCGCGGGGATATCTTTGCTGCCGAGTGCCTGACAGAGCCCCGGGGCGGGTCGGATTTCTTCGGCGCTACGACGAAGGCGGAGGACAAGGGAGACCACTTCGTCCTCAACGGCCAGAAGCGCTTCATCGTGGGCGGCGAGGGGGCGGACTATTTTCTGGTCTATGCCCGGACCAACTTCGATCCCGCCGCCAAGCCCCAGGACTCGCTCACGGCCTTCATCGTTGACCGGGGATCCGGAGTGGAGACGAAATACCTCTATGGCCTTCTGGGTTGCCGGGGCGGCGGCACCGCCCGCATCGTCTTCAAGGACGCGGTTGTCCCCAGGGAGAACGTCGTGGGGAAGGTCAATGGCGCCTACGCCGTCTTCAACACCATGATGATCCCCGAGCGCCTCGGGACGGCCATGATGACCATCGGCGCCGCCCGGCCCGCCATCGAGATTGCCACCAAATACACGGCCCGGCGTAAAGCCTTCGGCCAGATCATTGCCACCTTCGAAGGGGTGAGCTTCCAGATAGCCGAGGCAGTCATGCTCCTCGACGCGGCCCGGTCCATGGCTTATACTACGGCCCGGGCGGTCGAAACGGGGCAGGACATGAACCGGATCCGCCGTGCTGTATCCGAAGCCAAGAAGTTCATTACCGAATCCTGCCAGAAGGTGGTTCACAACGCCATGCAGGTTGTAGGCGGCATCGGTTACACTAACGTCTTCCCCCTGGAACGGAT
>JAPLJZ010000115.1 GCA_026388335.1 Deltaproteobacteria bacterium | reverse complement strand
TCCATATGCTGTGTTACGCGTCACCCTTCGTCACTGCGACGGACGAAAAAGTCCGCCTCATTCCTCAGGGTTTGCGCGCCTTGCCTCTGGAGCTTTTTACTTCGTCATCTAAGTTACGGAGGAAAATTGAATGGGAAAGCGATTCGTCGATTTGAGTATTGCCATTGAAGCGAACTTGCCTTGCGATCCCCCCATGATGATTCCCAAGATCGAATACGTCGATCATGCGATGGGGGCAACGCAGATGCTCGATTTCTTTCCCGGCATCCGCCGGGAGCAGCTACCCGGCGGCCTCGGCTGGGCGCTGGAATTCCTGACCCTCACGACCCACAGCGGGACTCACTTAGACGCCCCTTACCACTACCACCCCACGCAGGATAAAGGAAAACACGCCCTTACTATTGACGAGGTGCCCCTGGCCTGGTGCATGAGCGACGGCGTCCTCCTCGACTTCCGCCACAAGGGAGACGGCGAGCGGATTACCGCGGGAGACGTTAAAAACGAGCTGGAAAGAATCGGCTATGAGCTCAAACCTCTCGATATCGTGCTCATTCAGACCGGGGCCGACGCTGCCTGGGGAACGCCCCAGTATCTTGTCAAGGGGCCAGGCATGACCAGGGAAAGCACCCTCTTCCTGACGGAAAGGGGCGTAAAAGTCGTCGGCATCGACGCTTGGAGCTGGGATCGCCCCCTGCCCTTCCTGGCCCAGGAATTTAAAGAAAAAAGGGACCCGAAAGTAGTCTGGGAGGCCCACTTTGCAGGCATCGAGGCGGGTTATTGCCATATGGAAAAGATGGCCAACCTCGCCGCCATCGGCCGGCCCCACGGCTTCACGGTCTGCTGCTTTCCCGTCAAAATCAAAGGGGCTTCGGCCGGCTGGTGCCGGCCGGTGGCCATTATCGACGCATCCGACTAACTTTGAAGAGGTACAGAGAAATGTCAAAAGCGATTTTTACCGCGGCCATTACCGGGGGTATCCATACCCCCTCCATGACCCCTTACCTGCCCATCACGCCGAAGCAGATCGCCGATGAAACGGTCCGGGCCTGGGAGGCCGGGGCCGCCGTGGCCCATATCCATGCGCGGAATCCCGAAACCGGGCAACCCTCTTCATCCCTGGAGCTTTACCGTGAGGCGATTACCGACATAAAGTCCCGCTGCGACATCATCCTGTGTATCACGACGGGCGGGGGGCTCGGTATGACTTCGGAACAACGGTTAGCGGTTATTCCCGCCTTCGAACCCGAGATGGGATCATTTAATTTCGGGTCCATCAATGTGGCCCTTTTCCCCTTGCTCGCTAAGCACAGCAATTTTAAGTTCCCTTGGGAACCGGATTATCTTGCCATGACGGAAGATTATATCTTCCCCAACACCTTCAAGAGCCTGCGGGAATTTGCCGCGGCCTTTAAAGAGCATGGGACGAAGCCGGAAATCGAAATCTACGATGTGGCCATGATCAACAATCTAGCCCACATGATCGAGGGGGGCTATATTCAGAAACCCGTTTACCTCCAGTTTGTCATGGGCCTGCTGGGAGGTATCCCCGCCACCATGGACAACCTGCTGTTTCTTTACCGGACCGCAAAAGACGCCATCGGCGATTTTGTCTGGTCGGTGTGCGCCGCCGGTCAGTATCAGATGAAGATGGGCACGACCGCCCTCCTGATGGGTGGAAATGTCCGCGTGGGACTGGAAGACAGCATGTATCTGGAAAAAGGACAATTAGCCAAGAGCAATGCCGATCAGGTGGAAAACATCGTACGGATTGCCAGGGCACTGGGCATCGAACCGGCGACCCCTGCGGAGAGCAGAAAGATCCTCTGCTTGAAAGGACTGGACAAGGTAAATTATTAAAGGAGCACAAGGGCGTGATGAGCAAGATTGAAATCATTGATCTGAGCGTGCCGACGGAGGAGAGCCCGAGCGAGGCCCTTTCCCTCAAGGTGATTCATCAGAGCCATAAGGAGACGGCCCCGGTACTCGCGGGATTTTTCGGGTGCGCAGAGACGGAGCTCAGGAACGGCTTGGGCTATGCCAATGACCGCGTGGATATGATCTCTCACTCGGGCACCCATCTTGACGCCCCCTGGCATTACGCCCCCCAAAGCGAGGGCAAGCCGGCCCGGACCATTGATCAGATTCCCCTGGAGTGGTGTTACGGCGAGGGCGTCGTCCTTGATTTCCGGCAAAAACCAAAAGGGTCCGCGATCAGCAGCGAAGACCTGCAAAAAGAACTGGCCCATATCGGTTACACGCTGAAGCCCTATGATATCGTCCTGATCATGACTGGCGCCGATAGGTTCTGGGGCCAGGCGGAGTATTTTGACGCGGGTTGCGGCATGAGCCGTGAATCAACCCTCTGGCTGGTGGACCAAGGCATCCGGGTCATGGGTATTGACGCCTGGGGATGGGACCGTCCGTTCTGGGCCATCAAGGAGGACTTTGCCAGGACCGGAGACCGGAAAATCCTGTGGGAGGCCCATCTGGCCGGTATTGAACGGGAATATTGCCATCTCGAGAAACTGGCCAACATGGATAAGCTGCCCAAACCTTTCGGTTTCAAGGTGGCCTGTTTCCCCGTAAAGCTCACGGGGGGCAGTGCAGGCTGGTGCCGCGCCGTAGCCCTCATAGAATCCTAAGGACGGGAATGGAATTTACAGGAAAAATCATGCTGACAGGTAAAAAGATAACGAAGCGTTTCGGCGGTCTGACGGCACTTTCGGAAGTCGATTTCGAGGTGCATCGCGGCGAGATCGTCGGGCTCATCGGGCCGAACGGTTCAGGAAAGACGACGCTGTTCAACGTTATCTCCGGTATTTACGCACCCGACGGCGGAGATTTGTTCTTCGAAGACCGTAAAATCACGAATCTGCCCCCTTACAAACGGGCTCGCCTGGGCATCGGCCGCACCTTTCAGATCGTCCGTCCGCTGACGGGCCTGAATCTCATCGAAAACGTCTCTACAGGCGTCCTTTACGGCCGCAAGAAAGGGGCCGGCGCAAAGGGCGCTAAGGAAAAGACCATGGAGATCCTCGCCTTTACGGGATTGACGGATAAAGCCCGCCGCCTCCCCGGCGAACTGGTCCTGGAAGACCGCAAGCGCCTGGAAATCGCCCGCGCTCTGGCCCTCAATCCTGAAATTATTCTCCTCGACGAGGTCTTTGCCGGGCTGAATCCTACGGAAATCAGCAGCGCCATTGAGCTGACCTTCCGAATCCGGGATACTTACGGAACGACAATCTTCATGATCGAACATGTCATGAAGGCCATTATGTCCACCTGCAGCCGCATCATGGTGCTGAATTTCGGGACCAAGATCACGGAAGGAACACCAGAAGAGGTGGCCAATCACCCGGAGGTCATCTCCGCCTATCTGGGGGCCGCTTATGCTGCGTGTTGAAAATCTCACCGTCTGTTACGGCCAAATGAAAGCTTTGCGCGGCGTGTCCCTGGAAGTCGCCCCGGGAGAGATGGTCGCTCTGATCGGCGGCAACGGCGCCGGCAAGACAACTCTGCTCAACACCATCTCCGGACTGGTCCCCCCGGCAGCGGGCAAACTGAGCTGGGAGGGCAAGCCCCTGAACGGTATAAGCCCGGGCAGGATTTGCCGGGAGGGAATCGTTCAGGTACCGGAGGGTCGCAAACTCTTTCCCGCCATGACCGTGGAAGAAAATCTGTTTATGGGAGCTTATTTACCTACCGTCCGGAAACAGCGACAGGAGTCACTCCGGAAGGTATATGACATTTTCCCCCGTCTGGCCGACCGGCGCCACCAGTTGGCCGGTAGCATGTCCGGTGGGGAGCAGCAGATGGCAGCCATGGGACGGGCCATGATGGCCCGGCCCCGTCTCCTCATGCTGGATGAGCCATCCCTAGGCCTCGCCCCCAAGGCAGCGGCGGAAATCTTTGCCACCATTAAGGTATTGAACAAGGAAGGGCTGTCGTTGTTGTTGGTGTCCCAGGAGGTACTGGAGACACTGGCGATCACAACCCGCGGCTATGTCCTGGAAAACGGGGTAGTGGCCATGAAAGGTCCATCCGCAGAACTCCGGGAGGACCCGAAGGTCAAGACGTCCTATTTGGGACTCTGAGACAACTAAGATTTAGGAAAGGAGATTTCATTATGAAAGGAATGCGGATGAAAGGGTTTTCTTTGTTGATGACCATCGCCATGCTTTGCGGACTCATGTTGACAGTCCCCACCGCGGCAATCGGAGCAGGCAAACCGATCGTCATCGGCGGCTCGTTGCCCCTGACGGGTGAGTTTGCGGAAACGGGGCTGTGGATCGAAAGAGGCATGCAGTTCTGGGCGGAGGAAATCAACACCAAAGGGGGGTTGTTGGGACGTCCGGTGGAATTCAAGATCTACGATGACCAGTCCAATGTGGGTAAAGCCGTAACCTTTGCGGAGAAGGCCATCACCGTGGACAAGGTCGATCTCCTCTTCGGCGGGTACCCCGGCACCGCCGCCCGGGCCGTCATGGCCGTAGCGGAAAAGCACAAGATGGTGTATATCTCCATGGGCGGCCACATGAAGAGCTTCCAGCAGGGATATGCCTATTCCTTCGGCGCCCCGCCCCTCATGGGTGAGTGGTGGTACGAGGGGTTCTTCCAGTGGCTGAACTCCCTTCCCGCCAACCAGCGCCCGAAGCGGGCAGCCGTTTATACGATCAACAACCCCGTCGGCCTGTCGCTGCAGGACTGCATTTACCGCTGGGCGAAATATCTCAATATCAAAATCGTAATCGATGAAAAGTACAACTCCCCCCTCACCGACGCCACCTCGATGATCGTCAAGGCCAAACAGATGAACTGTGATATCCTGTTCTCCAACGGCTTCTTCCCCGACGGCGTCACAACGATGAAGGCCGCCAAGGCCCTCGGTTACAATCCCAAGGCCATCGTCCAGGGGATCGGTTCCGTCGTCCCCGCCTGGGTCAAGGAACTCGGGGCGGACGGCAACTATGTCTTTTCCGGGACCGTCCTGCACGGAATGCTTAACTACCCGGGAAACGACAAGCTCAACGCCTATGTTAAGAAAAAATACAAACTGGGCATCTATCCCCTCTATTTCGGGTTTGGTTATGCCTGGATGCAGACCCTCCAGCAAGGGGTGACGGGGGCCAACAGTCTGGATCAGACGAAGATCCGCGACTGGCTGAAAACGCACAAGGTAAATACCATCGCCGGTCCCATGACCTTTGACAAATACGGCCTCCCGGGGCCGATCAACTTCGCCACCCAGATCATCAACGGCAAGGTGGAACTGATCTGGCCGAAGAACGTACAGACGAAGCAACCGGTCTATCCGAAACCGGCCTGGACAAAGTAACGTGGACGCCGTCTTACTAACTCAGTCCCTGATCAGCGGCATCATGATGGGAATGGTGTATGCACTCCTCAGCGTCGGGTTCTCCCTGACCTGGGGGGTCATGCACGTCATTCACATCTCCCATGCCGCCTTCGGGCTCCTGGGGGCCTATGTGGCATACAGCCTGCTGGAGTATTTCGGCGTGGACCCCATCGTCTAGGCGGCAGTGTCCGTACCGCTCCTGTTCCTTCTGGCCTGTGGTGTCTATCAGCTCCTCATCGAGCCGATCACCAAGGCCAAGGAGGTCATTGTGGCCTCCATGATCCTCACCTTCGGTCTGGCCATCATCCTGGAAAACGTCATGGTCCTTATCTGGAAGGCCGATCCCCGAGTTTTGACGCCGACTTACGCCAGCGGC
>JAPLJZ010000198.1 GCA_026388335.1 Deltaproteobacteria bacterium | reverse complement strand
GGAGATAGGTACTGCTTCCCTGATCGGTGACGTCCCCAGAGGAGTCATGCTGAATCCGGCCCCCATTTTTCTAGGTGGTCAGGGAGGCATCATCGGGCCGGTCCGGATCGGTTACGGAACCGTCATTGCCGCCGGCACTGTCTACCGGGGCGATTGTCCCGAAGGTGGCAAGCTAATCGGCCAACAGGGCCAAATGGCTTACGAAATCAGCTTCCACATGGGCTTTTACGCCGACATCAAACGGCGTATCTGCAATAATATTCTTTACATCGCCAATATTCTCTCCCTCCGGCAGTGGTATGATTACATTCGGCGCCCTTTCTTCATGCAAACAAACGACGGCGCCCTTTACGAAGGAGCCGTGGAGAAGCTGGATCTGATCCTGCTGGAAAGGCTCGCCCGCTTCCGCACCCTCTCGGAAAAGATGGAGACCTCGATCCGGATCAGTGAAAAAATCCTTTCCGGACAGCGACGGGACGATCTGATCCGGCAATCCCGGGAATTCATGGAAAACTGGCCGGCCATTGAGGCCTCCTTGACTAGTGGGAGGGAAGCGGATATAGAACCCACAAATAGACAAATCCTGCAAAACATCATTGAAAAAAATAATACAGGAAAGATTATGGACTACATCTCTTGCATCCAGAACCTCGACTCAGCAGCCGTGAACATCGGCGTCGGCTGGCTGCAATCAATTGTAGATGACGTTGTCGAACGAATCTTTTCCCTAATACCTGCATGCAGATAATTATAACCGTCATCGACGCCCTTATCCTTGCAACAGCGATGGCCATGACAATCATGACCATCGGTTGGATGAGGCGCGTATTTCGTTCCTGGCATATTTGTTGCGGATGCCGCCCGTCCCAGGCCCCGGCCCCGGCCATCATCTTTTTCCCTCTGAACCTGACGACCCTTTGTTGTGGTCTCGCTGGTATTCTCAAGGTGAAAAGAAAAGAAAAGGTGCTGGACGATGGACCGGACAAGAAACTGAGGCAAATATTCGAAACCATCCGCGGAAAAGGCATTCAAACCTTGACCACAGGAACCATCCCGGTTCGGGAGTATCTTGAGAGTCAGGAGACCCTGGAAGCGATGGACGAGTCAATCAGGCAGTTGAAGGGGGATGACGCCTTTGGGGTCATCTTTTTTGACGCCGCCAGGACAGACAACCTTTATATACTCCTTGAGGAGATGAAGGCCTTTCTCGAAGCGGAAGAATCCTCTTTAGAGATCCACGCAGACCGTTTTTCCACCGTCGATTCGGAAGCGATCAACGGCAGACTGACCCGAATAAAGGATATCGTCTGGGCTCTCGATAAAGACATCCTGGAGAACCTTGGCAAGATCATAGACCTTGCCGGTGCGGCGTCAGCCGCCGACATCTCTCCGGCGGCCCTCAGAAAATACCGGAGCGTTAATTTTCTTTTCAATTGTCTCGACCGCCTGGAGGTCCGGGGCCGGGATTCAGCCGGCATCGAGATGATCTTCCCCCTGGCGGATGAGGCGGCCGACCATAAAATCCAGACCCTTCTCCAGAAAGATAACCTCTACGAAGATTTCCAGAGGCGATCCTCCCCCGGGGATCTAATGAACGGATCCATTCAGATATCATCCGGAAAAATTGCCTCTCTGTCCTTTGTCTACAAGACCTGCTCGGTCGTAGGCAAATTGGGGAGAAATGTTAAAGCCCTGAGAAAGGCCCTGACCAATGATAAGGTCTTTCTCGCCTGTGCACAGTATCATACACCCTGGGAGGCAGCCATCGCCCATACCCGCTGGGCCTCCGTGGGTTCCATCACGGAAGAAAACTGTCACCCCCTGGGCAGTTACACGCAGTCGGAAAATAATAACCCTAAAAACTTCCCGTTTTACGGAACGGGCGACTGGACCATTGACGTGGTTCTCAACGGCGATATCGACAACTACCAGGCCCTCCGCGCTTCCCTGGAATCAGATGACGATCTGATCGCCCCGGAAATCACGACGGACACCAAGGTCATCCCCCTCGTGATCGCCAGCTATCTCTTGCGGGGAGACGATCTTGCCGAAGCCTTCCGCAAGGCCTTGAATGACTTCGAGGGTTCCCATGCCATCGCCATGAGAAGCAGCATCGAGCCGGGCAGGATCTTTTTAGCCCTGAAGGGCAGCGGGCAGGCCATCTATGTGGGAATCAATCCGGACGGCTACATCTTCGCCTCCGAATTGTACGGACTGGTGGAAGGGACCCCGTTTTTCGTCAAAATGGACGGAGAGAAGCCATCAACGGGCGGCCGACACGACACGAACGGCCAGATATATATCCTCGATCAGGACAGCTCCGGAGGAGTTGACGGGATTCGTGCCTCATACTATGATGGAACTCCATTGTTGCTGACGCCGGAAGATATTCAACGGGCGGAGATCACGACCCGCGATATCGACCGGCGGGGTTATCCCCATTTCTTTCTCAAGGAAATCACCGAATCTACCCTGTCCGTAAAGAAAACGCTCCGGGGAAAATACCGCATTTCCCCGGAGGACAAAGTCGTCTTCAATCTCGGGGAAGACATCCTGCCGGAAAGGATCCGCCAAGCCTTGCTTCAGGGACGGATACGCCACATCACCATTATCGGCCATGGCACAGCGGCCGTTGCGGGAGCGGCGATTGCCGACTCTCTGGAGAGTTACCTGCGGGACACTGCCATCAAGATTGAAGGGAAGGTAGCCTCCGAACTGAGCGGTTTCCTGCCGAAGGAAGATCTCAGTGACACCCTGATCATACCCATCACCCAGTCGGGAACTACAACGGATACCAACCGGGCCGTGGCCATGGCGGTGGAACGGGGGGCCTTCGTCATCGCCATTGTCAACCGGCGGCAGTCCGACATCACCACCAAATCCGATGGAGTTTTCTACACGAGCGACGGTCGGGATATCGAGATGTCCGTTGCCTCGACCAAGGCCTTCTATTCTCAAATTATTGCCGGTCACATTCTGGCCCTGTCTTTTGCTCAGATGTTGAAGACCCTGTCCGACGACGTTATTGCCGGAGAACTGAGAAACCTCGAAAGGGCGCCGCAGCTTATGATGCGGGTTATTGGAAAAAAGGAAGAGATACGGCATTCCGTGGAACTGTTGTCCAAGCAGAAGAAATACTGGGCCGTCGTCGGCAGCGGACCCAACAAGGCCGCCGCCGACGAAATCCGCATCAAACTCAGCGAACTCTGCTACAAGACCATCTCTTCCGATGTCATCGAAAACAAGAAACATATCGACCTCTCAGCGGAGCCGCTGATCATCGTCTGCGCAGCCGGGAACCCGGAAGCCGTCGTCGGCGACATCGTCAAGGACGTGGCTATCTTCAAGGCCCACAAAGCCGGCGTCGTCGTCTTTACCGATGAAGATGAAGACCGCTTTAACCTTATCGCCGACGCCGTCATCGGGCTACCCAAGGCCTCCCACCCCTTGCCGGTCATTCTCAATACCGTCGCCGGGCACCTCTGGGGCTACTATGCCGCTCTGAGCATTGACCAGGATGCCCACTTCGTCAGGGAATTCCGGAATCAGTTGAGCCTTGCCCTGACGGACCACGGGAACAGGCAGGTATCCTTCTATGAGAAGATCGCCGACCGGCAATTCCGGAAAATGGTTCGGGACTTTAGCGACCAATTGATCCAGAAACGCACCACCGGGGCGTTATCGGTCACCAACGCCAACACCCTCTCCGACCTTGTCCTGCTTTTGAAATATGCCGTAGGCAAGATCCCCCTGGAAGATTTCTGGCACGACTTCAGTGAAGACGACGCCGTCTCTCCCCTGGACCGCCTTGACATTTGCCTGGGTCATGCCATTGATGAAATGTCGCGCCCTATCGACGCCATTCGTCATCAGGCCAAAACGGTCACCGTCGGCACCAGCAGAAAGGAAAAACTCCTGGAGGGGATGATTTTCCAGATCCTCAAGGAACTCCGCTTCTTTGCAAAGTCCCTGACCAGCAAAAGCGTCCTGTCCCTGACCAAGATACAACCGGCCATTGCCGCCGTCAATGGTTATACCCTCTATGAGGTGAACAATCTCGATATGGACGGTCATCCCACCGATGCCTCTACCATCTCCATTGTTAAGCGGGAAGGCGTCTCGCTGCAGATGACCTCCCGGGCGGAACGCTCCCGTTCGCTCATGGGCACGAAAAAAACAATGGTCAGTATGGGACATGTCTATGTAGGGAAAGGGAAGTGGGATAGAGCACCTATCGTCATCATTCCCCTGCTGGGAGACCAGCTTACCGTCAGGAACCTGCTGCTGCTCCATGTTACCTTCAACGAAAATCTATCCCTCCGGGAAAAAATCACCATCCTCGGCTATAAGTTCAATGATATCCGAAATCTTATCAACGAATACAACCTGCCATGGACAGATCAATATCTGGAAGAAAGGTCGGTGGGATGCCTGCTCAGCGAGCCTGCCGAGGTTATTGCCGGTCTGATCAAGACCACGATTGAAGAATCCCCTATTGAAAAGACACGAAAGGAGCCTTTATGAAAAACACCAAATTCATCTTTGTTACGGGGGGCGTCCTTTCCTCTCTCGGAAAGGGTCTGGCCGCCGCGTCCATCGCCGCCATCCTGGAGAGCCGGGGCTTACGGGTCACCAATCAGAAGCTTGATCCGTACATCAATGTGGACCCGGGAACAATGAGCCCCTTCCAGCACGGCGAGGTCTTTGTAACCGATGATGGCGCTGAAACGGATCTGGATCTAGGCCATTATGAGCGTTTCACCCGCACCCGCATGAAGAAGTCCAATAACCTGACCACCGGGCAGGTCTATTTTTCCGTCATTTCCAAGGAACGGCGGGGAGACTATCTGGGCAAGACCGTCCAGGTCATTCCACACATAACCAATGAAATCAAGGACTTCATTCGTGACAGCGCCGAGGACTTTGACGTAGCCATTGTCGAGATCGGCGGCACCGTCGGGGACATCGAGAGCCTCCCCTTTTTGGAGGCAGTGCGGCAGTTCCGCCTCGAGGTGGGGAGGCAGAACGCCGTCTTTATCCACCTCACCTGGGTCCCCTTCATCAAGACGGCGGGAGAGGTAAAGACCAAACCGACTCAGCACAGCGTCAAGGCCCTGCGGGAAATCGGCATCCAGCCCGATATTCTCCTGTGCCGAACGGAAAATTTCCTCTCCGAAGACATCAAGGCCAAGATCGCCCTGTTCTGCAATGTCGAGGTCGCCTCCGTCTTTACTGCCAAGGACGTCAGTTGCATCTATGAAGTGCCCCTTATCTATCACCGTGAGGGACTGGATGAGAAGATTGTCGATCTCCTCAATATCTGGACGGGACAGCCCCATCTGGAGGCCTGGGAGAATGTGGTCGAGAAAATGCTCCATCCTGCCGAAGAGGTATCCATTGCTATCGTCGGAAAATACGTGAATCTCACGGACTCCTATAAAAGCCTCAATGAGGCCCTTGTACACGGCGGGATCGCCAACGATTGTCGGGTTAATCTGAAATTCGTCGATTCGGAAAAGATAGAAAAAGACGGCATCAATCATCAACTGGACGGTGCTGACGGCATTCTTGTCCCCGGAGGCTTCGGAGACCGGGGCATCGAAGGAATGATCCAAGCTGCCCATTATGCACGGACCAACAAGGTCCCATATTTCGGCATCTGTCTGGGGATGCAGATGGCCGTGGTGGAATACGCCCGTTATGTCTGTGGCATGGAAAAAGCCAACAGTTCGGAGTTTAACGAAGAAACGCCATATCCGGTTATTGATCTGCTTCCGGAACAGAAGATTGTCAAGGAAAAAGGGGCAACGATGCGCCTTGGCTCCTATCCCTGCACACTGATCGAGTCTTCCTTAGCCTTCGATGCCTACAGCGTCACAGAAATAGATGAACGGCACCGACACCGCTACGAGTTCAATAATGATTTCAAGGGTGCGCTGACAGAAAATAATCTAAAAATTACCGGCGTTTCGCCCGATGGTCGTCTGGCGGAAATCATCGAACTCCCTGATCATCCGTGGTTTTTGGGATGCCAGTTCCATCCGGAGTTCAAGTCCCGGCCAACGGACCCCCATCCCCTCTTCTGGAAGTTCATCGAGGCTTCCCTTATCTATCACAGACAGAAAGCATAAGGAATACCGATACAAATTGATTGACTTAATAGATCGCCGGCGATACACACCGGCGATCTTTGTTAATATCGAAGGAGACTGTTTATGGGAAAACTGTTTGGGACAGACGGAATCAGGGGGGTGGCCAATGAATACCCCATGACGCCCGAAATGGCCCTGAATGTCGGCAAGGCGACAGCCCATTATTTCAAGCGCCAAGACCACCACCCTAAAATCATCATCGGCAAGGACACCAGGATTTCCGGTTACATGATCGAAAACGCCCTCGTCGCCGGAATCTGCTCCATGGGCGTCGATGCGATTCTGGTCGGGGTCATGCCAACACCGGGGATTGCCTTTCTCACCCAAAGCATGCGGGCCGATGCCGGCATCGTCATCTCGGCGTCCCACAACCCCTATGAGGATAACGGCATCAAGATTTTTTCCAGCGACGGTTATAAACTCCCCGATGAAAGAGAGCTTGAGATCGAAGAACTTATCTTCCAGAACAACATGCATAGTCTCCACCCCTCATCCCACAAACTGGGCAAGGCCTACCGGATCGAAGGGGCCAGGGATCGTTACATCGTTTTTCTGAAAAGTACCTTTCCCAAGGAATTCACCCTCGAAGGAATGAAACTGGAACTGGATTGCGCCAACGGGGCCACCTATCGCGTTGCCCCCCAGACCTTCCTGGAACTGGGCGCGGACGTAACAACACGCTTCGATCAGCCGAACGGATCGAATATCAACGATAAATGCGGTTCCCAGCACACGGAGATGCTGGTGGAGAAACTCCTGAAAAGGAATGCCGACGTGGGGTTTGCCTTTGATGGCGACGGCGACCGCCTCATCGCCGTTGATGAAAAGGGCAACGTCCTGACCGGAGATCACCTCATGGCCATCTGCGCCAAGGTAATGAAGAAAAAAGGTATTCTTACCAACAACCTGGTCGTTGCCACGGTAATGAGCAACCTTGGCCTCCTTCAGGCCTTTAAATCACTGGATATTGACATGGTCGCCGCCAAGGTGGGAGACCGATACGTCCTTGAGGAGATGAAGGCCCGGGGAGCGTCCATCGGGGGCGAGCAGTCGGGGCACCTGATTTTTCTCCATGATCATACGACCGGGGACGGCATCATGACCGCCTTGCAGGTCCTTATCGCCATGCAGGAAGAAAAGAAACCCCTCTCCGAGTTGGCGAAGGT
>JAPLJZ010000130.1 GCA_026388335.1 Deltaproteobacteria bacterium | reverse complement strand
TACAACAATTTCCACGACGCCGTGGTTTCGTTAAACCTCCCCATCAAGCCGACCTCATATCTTACGATTACCCCCCAGATCTCTTATGTCTTTCCCATGTGCGACGATGCAAAATATGACATGAAGAGCAGGAGCATGCAGTTGGATACGACCTTTGTCGACCGTCAGAACGCCTACCTGGTAGGCGGAGTGTCCGTGGCCTTGAGTTTCTAAGATCAGAGATAGCGGCACTTATGCCGCTATGTGTTCGCATATCCCGAACCGGGGAGAGCAGATGGTGCGGTAATACGGGTTTGCAACACTGTCAGAGACTACAGTACAATTGGTAATCATCACGTCAATTGAAAACCGAAAACCCTTAACCTGTAGATGGACCAAATAACCGCAGATTTCTTTTTTTCAACCATCACGATTGCTCAGTACGGGTTGAAATCTGCTGCGCAGGCACGCTTTCACCTGATCTTACTCCAAAGCATCGACTGGTAATAAATAGTCAGTGACATCTCAACATGATTTAGGTTATTGGTGAGTAACGGTCAATATTTTTTGATGCCGGATCCCGGCATACTTCAAGTAACTGATATTGTTTAAAAATAACCGACGGTCTAAAAGTTTTGGTCCGGCTGAAATATTTGCCAAGCGATTATGACATGAGATTGGCACGCCGAGCAATCTGACCCATAATCGAACCACGAGTCAGAGTTCGGGCAGCATGAGGCATGCGGGCGCTACTTCTGCGATGAACCGAAAAGGACATCGACGATAATGAGCAGGTCTTGGAGGCTGTTGTTGAGATTTGCCGTTAACGCGACCATAGTTTGAGATTCAGGGAAATAGGCAAAGAAGGAATTGAAACCGGATATGCCCCCTGTTTTGGCAGGAATGATTCCTTCTTTCAGCACGATAGAATCGAGCCCATATCCGAAGGTTATTTTCAAACCCGGATCGCTCGATTCGTATCTGGTTCCGTTGTTGAGGTGGGCGGGGGCAAACATTTCCCCGATCGATTTCTTGTTGAGCAGCGCTTCTCCCCGGAATACCTTTACGAGCTTGATCAGGTCCGACGGGTTCGACAGGATGCCACCGCTTGCATAGGGCAATGCAAGGCTTGCATATTCCGCGTTCATTAAACTTCCGGCATAGGCATACCCTGAAACTCTCTTCGGGATGATGGCACTTTTACTGCCGAGAGCAGTATGGGCCATTCCGAGGGGCTTCGTGATTTTTGCGGCGAGGAAATCGCCGTAGGAAATCCCGGTTACCTTTTCGATGACAAGTCCGAGAATTATGCAGCCGCTATTGCTGTATTGGGCCTTCTGTCCCGGCTCAAAGTCAAGGGGCTCCCCGGCAATGGCGGCAACTACCTCCTGGGGAGTCCAGTCTTTCCCCTGGTTGCTCTTGAAAGGTTCTACATTCGTGACATCCCTGATGCCGGAGGTGTGCTGGAGGAGGTGTCTGAGCGTAATATCGTTCCACCCCGGATATTGGGGAAAGTACTTCGTGACCCTGTCGTTGACGCTCAGCCTTCCTTCTTCCTGAAGCACCATGATGCCGATGGCGGTAAAGGTTTTTGAAATTGATCCGATCTCGAAGATGGAATCTTTCTCAACGGGTTGCTTGTATTCCACGTTGGCAAGTCCATAACTTTCCTCGATCACCTTCCCGCCCGGTATGGAGATCGCGATGGACAATCCGGGGATATGCTTTTCCTGCATCACTTTTGTGACGACTTCGTTAATCTGAGCCCGGGTAACCTGCGGACGTTCAACTGCCTGTGCATTCGAGAATGCAGTCATGCTAAGCATCAGAACAAAAAGCATAATTCTTGATCCTTTGAAATTCATGGTCATTCAAAAAGCTCCGTGACATATGATGATCTTCCCATGTCAGCGATGTTTCTCTTACATTGGATAACATGATGCATTCTCGTATCATAATTGTCGAGGAAAGGACATAAATGATTATGGACTGAAATTCTACATCTTCGTCGAGGCTGACAGTGATGCAGAGGTCTTTAAGAAAGCTGCGCTCCCGGAGCGCTATGGGGAGTAAACCATGAAAGAGCTTGAAGGCCGGACATCTGCGGCTATTGATTATCCCTGCTCATGGAGCTATCAAATCATCGGCGCCGACGAAGATGGCCTGCGCCGGGCAGCGGGGGAAATTATTCAGGATCGAACCTATCGGATGGTGCTTTCAAGGAGCAGTGAAAAAGGGAAATATCAGAGTTTTCAACTGGAGGTGGTTGTGGAGAGCGAAGGACACCGTCTTGCCGTTTATGAAGCCCTGCGATCCCATCCGGCTGTGAAAATTGTTTTGTAAAGGAGAGAAATGCCATGTATGACCGGTCTGAACATGTCTGGGATGCTGTGCTCCAGATAAGAAGCCATGCCCCGCTTGTCCATAACATTACAAACTATGTGGTAATGAACACCACCGCCAATGCCCTGCTGGCCATCGGCGCTTCCCCCGTCATGGCCCATGCGGAACAGGAGGTGGAGGACATGGTTAATATTGCCTCTGCCCTGGTGATCAACATCGGCACCTTGAATGAGGAATGGACAAAATCGATGTTCATGGCCGCAAGAAAGGCCAAGCAAAAGGGCATCCCTGTTATTCTCGACCCGGTTGGGGCCGGAGCGACGCCATACCGTACCCGTACCGCGCGGCAGCTTCTGGATGCGGTTTCTCCATCTATTATCCGGGCCAATGCCTCGGAGACGATGGCCTTGGTGACGGAGGGAAAGCTTACAAAGGGAGTCGATAGTACGGCTGCTTCGGATCACGCCCTCGATGCGGCTCGCATCCTGAGCGATCAATTCGGGTCGGTCGTATGCGTGAGCGGCGAGAAGGATTACATTATCGCCGGCAAACGGATGATCGTCGTCGGCAATGGCCATTCCATGATGACGCGGGTGACGGGTCTCGGCTGCACGGCTTCGGCGTTATGCGGCGCCTTTGCCGCGGTGGGGTCCGACCTCGCTGACTCGACGGCCTATGCTATGGCCGTCATGGGGATTGCGGGAGAAATCGCCGCCGCCCGTGCGGCTGGACCCGGCAGCATGCAGATGCAATTCCTCGATGCCCTGTACGGACTTTCTTTTGAAGATATCGACCAACATCTGAAATTGACAACGGTTTCACCATGAAAAAGATCAAAGGTTTATATCTCGTCACGGATCGTGATCTCTGCGGCGGCCGTCCTTTAGATGAGGTTGTCCTGGCGGCCGTCAGGGGAGGGGCCGCCTGTGTTCAGCTTCGGGAAAAGAACCTGCCAACCCGCGCCTTTGTCGAAGAGGCAAGGAGAGTCAAGGCATTGCTGGCCCCCTTCCAGGTTCCTCTGATTATTAATGACCGTATCGATGTTGCCCTGGCGGTGGAGGCGGAAGGCGTCCATATCGGTCAGGAAGACATGCCCTACCCCTTGGCCCGCAAGATTCTGGGAAGCAGGATCATCATCGGGCTTTCCGTGGAGACATGGGATGATGTGGAGCTGGCCGAACAATGGGATGTGGATTATCTCGGCGTCAGTCCCGTTTTTGAGACGCCGACCAAGGCGGATACAAGAGGAAGCTGGGGATTGGACGGCATCGCGAGGATACGGGCCTATTCCCGTCACCCCCTTATTGCCATTGGCGGTTTGAATGCGACGAACGCCGGAGCGGCGATGCAGGCGGGCGCAGATGGTATCGCCGTTGTGTCGGCGATCTGTGCCGCCCCGGACCCCTTCCGGGCTGCGCAAGAGCTTTGCGGAATTATTGATGCTGGTCGGTCATGTCTGGATTGACAATTGTCTTTGATTATTCGGGAACCCTGTCTCTGGAAGCGGTCGCCTTCGCGAAAAACGATGCTCTGGAAAGGCAATTGCATCTCTCCGGTCTTGCCGATTTCGGCGTTGCCTCCCCGGAGATATTCTGGAACAGCGTTGTCAACCCCACCTGGGAAAAGGGGAGCCGGAGCCCCATCGGCTACCGCCGCCTTATGGTCGACAAGATTAGTGAGGAATGGACCGCGAGCCGGAAGGACACCTCTCTTGCCGCCCTCGACAAAGCTGCCGGTATTTTCGTAGGGCAGTATTTTTCCCATTCCCGGATCGATCCCCTTTGGCGCCCCCTCCTGCGGGAGTTGTATAACCATCCCCTGATTACGCCGGTTGTGGCTACCGATCACTATGCCGAGGCAACGGAGGCCATCAAAGGTCAATTTCAGGACATGCAGATGCAAACAGTCTCTTTGCCGGCAGGAGCCACTGGGCCGGGGGGTTGTTTTTTTATCGCCAATTCCGCCGATCTTGGTCACCACAAGGATCAGGAAGGATTCTGGGTCCGAGTGCGCGAACAAACAGGCTGGACGCCTGGTGATCGTCTGCTCCTGGTCGATGACTTCGGCGCCAATGAAGTTGCGGGTGATCATTATGGGCAGGAAGCAAGGGTGGCGGCACGGAGACAAAGAACAATGGAGCTGCTGACGAAGGTCTTTGCGGGCAGGGTGGAGGTTATGCCATTTATTTTATCCGGCGATGAAACAAACAGAAACGGAGAAGCTCACCTCCTCATCGGACAGATTGCCGTAAAGATTCGGGAAAGCCTTCGGGAAGGAGTTCGCCCCCATGTTTAATACCGTCCTGGTTAACGGCCCCGGCGGCGACCCTTGCGTTTATCTGGAAATGAAATACCGGCGCCGGGCCCTCCTTTTTGATCTGGGGGATCTGCATGTCCTGCCTCCCCGGAATATCCTGAAGGTTGAGCATATCTGTGTGAGCCATACCCATATGGACCATTTCATCGGTTTCGATCACATGGTCCGTATCTGCCTGGGACGGGACCGCCATGTGGCACTTTATGGGCCCCCGGGCTTCCTGGCGCAGGTAGAAAGCCGTCTGCGCGCCTATACCTGGAACCTCGTCGAACAATATGTAAATGAT
>JAPLJZ010000102.1 GCA_026388335.1 Deltaproteobacteria bacterium | reverse complement strand
GTGGCGCTTGGCGCAGATTACCCCCTTTTCCAGATGGACCTGTCCCTGGAGACCTACCACCGTAATGCCCGGTGTTCCTTCGATATCGCCGGAATCACGGATCGGCGGATCGATGCCGAGCTTGAACTGTTCCGTCCGGGAGATCTCCAACTGACTGTATTTTCTCGCCGGGCCAAGGATCCGGACCTTTTCCAGGTTTCCCTTGGGACCGATGAGATTGACCGTTTCCTCGGCGGCAAATTGACCCGGCTGGCTGAGAGGCGACTTCGGCGTCATCGTTTTTCCCTTGCCGAAGAGGAGCTCGAAATTCTCCTGAGTCAGGTGGATATGGTGGGCCGAGATGCTCAACGGGACGGGGGTTGTCTTGAAGATCTGCAAATCCTCCTTGGAGCGGACCAACCCGATGGCATGAAGGGTGTTCCGGGCAATCATCCGTTCCTCGTCAGCGGGAATCACCAGCACCCTGACCTTGGCATTGGGCTCCGCAATATCGACGACCTGCCCCCGCTCCGGCCGGGCGTCGCGATTAATCCGGTGATCGATGGTCATGCCAAAGGCCTCGAATCCCTGAAAGATCCTGGCCCGGATCTCCGGGGAGTTTTCTCCGATGCCGCCGGTAAACACTAACACGTCCAGACCGCCCAGGGCGACAGTATAGGCGCCGATATATTTCTTGATCCGGTAGCAGAAGACACCGATCGCATCCAGGGCGTGAGCGTCCCCTTTTTCCGCCGCTTCCAGGAGTTCCCGCATATCGTTGGTCAGACCGCTTATTCCCTTGAGGCCGCTATCCTTGTTGAACATGTTTTCTAATTCTTCGGCGCTCTTGCCCTTCCGGAGGAGATGGAAGATAACTCCCGGATCTACATCCCCGGGGCGCGTCCCCATGACCAGGCCCTCCAGGGGCGTCATCCCCATGCTGGTGTCGATGCTCCGGCCATGATCGATGGCGCAGACCGAGGCGCCGCTGCCCAGGTGGCAGGTGATTATCTTAAGTTCGCTCAGGGGTTTTTTGAGAAAAGTGGCGGCATTCAGGGCGACATATTCGTGATTTGTCCCGTGGAATCCGTACCGGCGGATTCTTTCCTCCGCGCAGAGCTGCCGGGGCAGGGCATAAGTCGCCGCCGCCGCCGGAATGGTTTGATGGAAGGTGTTATCAAAGACGGCGACCTGCTTCGCCCCGGGGAGAAGTTTCCGGAACAACTCGATTCCCTCGATATTGTAGGGGTTATGTAGGGGTGCCAGATCGGAGACGGATCTGATCTGCTCCAGGACCTGGTCATCGATGATCACCGGTCCATTGAAGAGTCCGCCGCCGTGGGCTACCCGGTGGCCGACGGCCTTGAATTCCCGGACGTCCCGGACCGCGCCAACCGCCGGATCGGCAACGGCCGCAACCATGAATTCGAATGCCTTTTCCATGTTGGGAACATCTCCCAGGGACAATGATTTTTTGAACTTGGGGGTGACAATCTTGTGATGGGCGTCGGCGGAACCGATCCGCTCGATAGTCCCCTCAATAAGCGGGTCTCGCTGTGTCGTATCAAAGATGGTGTATTTCAGGGAGGAACTGCCGCAGTTGATGACAGAGATCTTCATCGGCTCCGAGGCGGAGGTAAAATAGAGGTCATAGGGGTCCGGACTGGCCAGCATGGCCGCCTCGCGAATCTCGTGCTCCTTCTGATAAAGGCCCAGACGAAAGACAATCTCCGTCAGATTCTTGGTGAATTGCATCGCCGCTTCCGGGTTTTTCTTGACCACCCCCATAAAGACTGTCCGGGGAATACGGATCAGGGTGCTGGGCTTGGTCGTTTTATAATCGAAAGCCACCAGATTCCCGGTAAAAATGGACATATCACTAAAGATCCGCCCCTTTTCCAATTTGGTCAATAACTCTTCCGTCACCCCTTCGCCGGGGATGGATACGCCCACCTCGCCGTCGTAGACGATCCAACTGGAATTGTGGGTCTCCCCTCTTTTCTCTACGTCAACACCAGCAGTAAATTCAACGACTTCTGACGCTTTGACACACTCATCAAGTTCCTCGTCGGAAAACAGGGCCATTAAAGGGTTACTCTGAAAAAATGTCTTCAAGTCAATGACAGCCATAGATATCGCCTCCTCGTTTCATCAGAAAATGCCCTCGTGTATTCATAAATCCATTGCCTTATACTCTCCCTCCCCTTCAAGGGGAAGGCGGGGGTGGGGATGGGGATGGGTTGAGTTCTTTTGTCGTGGCGTAACCGCTGGCCATTTTGTCCGCCTCCGTAATCCAGCCCCCCCCCATGGTTTTATAGACATTTACCAGAGACTGAAAAAGGTAGCCTTTTGTCTGGACCTGGGAGAGTTGGCCGTTGAAAAGGCTGCGCTCTGCGTCCAGTACCTCCAGGTAGCTGCTGTAACCGTTATCGTACCTGAGGCCAGCCAGTCGCCGGGTGTTCTTGAGGGCCGTTACCTGATCCCCCTGGACGGCGAGGCGTTCCCGGGTTTTCCGCTGATCCACCAGGGAGTCGTCCACTTCCCGAAACGCCGTCTGCACCGTTTGCAGGTATTTAACCAGGGCCTGCTGCTGGATTGCCTCCGCCTGCTTCACCTGGCCCTTGATTTTGCCGGCGGTGAAGATGGGGGCGGTAAGAGAGGCGGCATAGTTCCATGTCTTGGCCGGTCCCGTTAGGAGGTCGCTGAGATCGGCGCTGGCGAAACCGAAGAGCCCCGTCAGGGAAATGGAGGGAAAGTACAGGGCCTTCGCCACGGCAATCCGGGCGTTGGCGGCGACCAGATCCTGCTCCGCCTGACGGATATCGGGGCGGCGATCGAGGAGGTCCGAAGGAAGCCCCTCCGGCACCGTCGGCAGGACCAGTTGATCAAGGGTCCTGCCCCGGGTTATGGGACCGGGATTGCGGCCCAGGAGCAGATTGATGGCGTTTTCCTGCTGGGCGATATTCTTTTCCAACTGGGGGATAACCGCCCGGGCGTCTTCATATTCCGACCGGGACTGGTTCAGTTCCATTTCCGAAATGACGCCTCCCGCATAACGTTTTTCGAAAATATCCAGGGAATCCTTTCGGCTATTGAGAGTTTCCTTGGCGATCACCAGTTGCTGGTCATAATTGAGGAGGTTGATGTAACCGTTAGCTACGGATGCCACCAGGGTCATGATTACGGCCCGGCGGGCCTCGTCGGTGCTGAGCAGATCGGCGCGGGCCGCTTCTGTCGCTCGTCTGAGCTTGCCCCAGATATCGAGTTCCCAGTTGGCATTGAGACTGGCCTGATAGGTATAGGAGGTGGGCTGCAAACCGCTCTGCCAACCCGTGGGGCCAACTTGTGACAAGCGCTGCCGGCCTGCATTGACGGGTCCCAACCCCACCTGGGGAAAGAGATCCGCCCGGGTGACACCGAGCTTTCCCATATATTCTTCCACCCGAGCCGTAGCGATGCGGATGTCCTTGTTTTCCTTCAGGGCCGTCTGGATCAGATCGCTAAGCACCGGATCCTGGAATTGGCTCCACCAGGTAGTGTTGGCCAGGGCCTTGGCGTCTTTCTCCTCGAAGCGCCAGTTCTGGGGCGTATCCACGGTCGGGCGTTTGTAATCCTTGCCGAGCATGCAGCCTCCCAGGAGCAGGGCAACGGCAATAAGAATAAAAAGGCTTTTTATCCTTATGACTTGTGATTTGCGACTTGCGACTTGTGGTTCTGTTTTCAAATCTAAAATCTTCAATTCAGTTGCCCTCCTTTCCCGGCGTAGTTTCATGTCCCGGTTCTCCCGTTGCCGTCGTTTCCGGCTCTTCGCCTTCCTTTTTCTTATTGGAGCGGGAGCTCAAGGTTTCAAAAAGCTGGAAGAACATGGGAATGAAGAAAATGGCAATCACCGTCGCCCCTAACATACCGCCGATGACGCCGGTGCCGATGGAATGACGGCTGTTGGCCGAGGCCCCCGAGGCAATGGCCAGAGGCACGCAGCCCAGAATGAAGGCGATGGAGGTCATGACGATGGGCCGGAGGCGGAGTCTGGCCGCTTCGAGGGCCGCATCGTAAATGGACAGCCCCTCCGCCCGCTTCATGACGGCAAATTCCGTTATCAGAATACCGTTTTTGGCCGCCAGGGCAATCAGGGTTAAAAGGCCGATCTGGAAATAGATATCGTTCTCGATGCCCCGCATCAGGATGGACAACACCGCCCCGAAGAGGGCGAAGGGGACTGCCATGAGAACGCCAAAGGGCAAAGACCACTTCTCGTACTGTGCCGCCAGGATCAGGAAGACCATGATCAGACCGAAGACAAACACCAACCCGGAAGTCCCCCCCGCCTTCTTTTGATAGAAGGCCTCGCCGCTCCAGGCATAGCTGAAATCATCCGGCAGTACGTCTTTGGCCGCCTTCTCCATGGCGTCAATAGCCTGACCCGTGCTGAAACCGGGGGCGGGCCCGCCGATGATGTTGGCCGCCGGGAAATTATTGAAACGGTTGACGATATCGGGACCGGATTCATATTTCGTGGTGATCACCGATTGGAGGGGCACCATCCGGCCGTCTAAGGAACGGACATAAACCTGGGTCAAATCATTAGGACGGGAGCGATACTGGGGTTCCGCCTGGACGATAACCTGCCAGAGACGGCTGAACTTGTTGAACTGGCTCACATAAGAAGACCCGAATAGGATCTGGAGTGTATCATAGACATTCTGGACCGGAACTCCCAAGGTTTCGGACTTCTCCCGGTCCACATCCACCCGCAACTGCTGGGAGTAGGCGTTCAAGGTCGAGTTGACTCCGTGCAATTCCGGCTGCTTCTTGCAATGGGCAATGAATTTGTTCGTCACATCCTGGAGTTTTGCGGCGTCCCCCTCACCCCGGTTCAGTATCCAGAACTGAAAGCCCCCCATGTTGCCTAAACCGGGAATAGAAGGAGGGTTCGTGGGCATGACCACCCCCTCCTTGATCTGGGAGAAATTCTTGAAGGCCGCAGCAATAATCGCCGGGGCCTTGAGCTCATCCTTGTCTCTTTTTTCGTAATCCTTGAGGGAGACGAAGATGACGCCGGCGTTCGCTTTCAAGGCGCTGTCCACGAGACTATAGCCGGCAAACTCACTGACATCCTGGACGGCCGGGTGGTTCATGAAAAACTTCGCCGCCCTTCCCCCCACATCCTCCGTCCGGTCAAGAGATGCCGTATCGGGAAGAAAACTCACCCCGAAAAGATAGCCTTGATCCTCCGAGGGGACAAAACTCGTGGGGGTGATATAAAACATGAACCCCACGAGACTCAACATGATGACAAAGACGATCATGGCGATCTTCGTATGCTTCAGCATTTTGGCGACCCCGCCGGTGTAGCCGTGGGTCACTTTCAGGAAAAAGGCCTCAAACCATTTAAAGAAGCCTTTCTTTTCACCAGTCTTGTGCTGGAGGAGAAGGGCCGCCAGGGCCGGGGACAGGGTCAGGGCGACGATCCCGGAGAAGACGACGGAAATGGCGATTGTCACGGCAAACTGTTTGTAGAGCTGCCCCGTCATGCCGCCCAGAAAAGCGACGGGTACGAAAACGGCGCACAAAACAAGCATGATGGCGATAACCGGTCCCGTAACCTCGTCCATGGCCTTTTTCGCTGCCTCCTTGGGAGACAGGTGAAACTCCTCCATGTTCCGCTCCACGTTCTCGATGACGACGATGGCGTCGTCCACGACAATCCCGATGGCAAGTACCATCCCGAATAACGTCAGCATGTTGATGGAGAAGTTGAAGAGGATCATCCCTATGGCGGTGCCGATGATGGAGATGGGGACGGCCAGAATGGGGATGATCGTGGCCCGAGCGCTCTGGAGAAAGATATAGACAACGAGGATAACTAGGAGGCAGGCCTCGAAGAAAGTAATAATGACGTCCTTGATCGACGCCCGAACGAAGTTGGTGGAATCCAGGGCGATCTTGTAGTCGATCCCGTCGGGGAAATTCTTTTTCAGCTGTTCCAGGGTTTGTTTCACCTGGTCCGAGACCTGGACGGCGTTGGCCCCGGGCTGCTGATAAACGGCCAGCAGCGTCGCCGTCTTGCCGTTCATTTTCGTGCGCACGGAGTAGTCCTTGGCGCCCAACTGCGCCCGCCCGACATCTCTCAGACGGACGATGGCCGAACCGTCCTTGTTAGCCCGAAGAATGATGTTTTCGAATTCCTGGGGGGTCGTCAGGCGCCCCTTGGTGGTCACGGAAAAGGTCTGCTCCACCCGGCCGTCCGTTGGGGACTGACCAATCTTGCCGACGGCGAACTGCTGGTTCTGATTTTGAATGGCGTTGGAGACGTCGGAGGCCGTAATGCCGAGTTGGGCCATCCGGTCCGGCTTCAGCCAGATGCGCATGGCGTAGTCCGGGGTGCCCAGAATCGCCGTCTGGTTGGCCCCTTCGATACGCTTCAGGGCGTCGAGTACATAGAGGTTGGCGTAATTGGCCACATAGGTCTGGTCATAGCGGCCGTCGGGAGAATAGAGACCGATGACCATAAGAAAGGAACTCGATTTTTTTTGTACCTGAAGACCTTGTTGCTGGACCGATTGGGGCAACTGGGGCAGGGCGATGTTTACCCGGTTCTGGACATCGACCTGGGCCATGTCAGGGTTGGTCCCAATCTCGAAAAACACCGTCAGGGTCATCGTTCCCATCCCGGTGGAGACGGAGTTCATATAGATCATATTGTCAGCGCCGTTGACCTGCAGCTCGATGGGAGAGGCGACATTCTGGGCGATGACGTCGGCGCTGGCCCCGGGATAGGTAGCCGACACCTGGATCTGGGGAGGGGTGATTTCCGGGTACTGGGCGATGGGAAGGTTGAACATTGCCACCCCGCCGGCAATTACAATCACGATGGAAATGACGGCAGCAAAGATGGGCCGGTCAATGAAGAATCTCGATATCATGGCGGCCTCCCCTTACTTCTTTGCCGGTGGGGCGGATTTCGCGGCGCTGGAGGGTTGCGTCGTGGACCCGGCCGGTGGGGACGGCTGCGTTTGCTTACTTCCCGGGGGGGCTGATTTCGCAGCTTCCCCGGTCGGAGCCGCCGATTGGCCACCCGCTACGGCGGGCGCCTTTTTGTCAACGATCTTTACCGGCAACCCCTGGGCCAGCATCATAACGCCGTCCACAATCACCCGGTCATTGGCGGCCAAACCACTGGTAATAAAAATGTCGTCGCCGATCCATTCGCCCATGGTTACGTTGCGGACCTCCGCCGTGCCCTCCTTATCGACGCACCAGACAAATTGTCCTTTGGCCCCTTCAAAGACCGCCCGCCTGGGGACGACAACGGCATTAGGTCGTGAGGCGCCGATGAGACGGACCCGGACAAACTGGCCAGGCTTCAGAATGCCTTTGGGATTATCCATGGTAGCCTTGATGAGGAAGGTCCCTGTCTCCTTGCTGAAAGAAGGATCGGCAAAGATCAGACGCCCTCGGTGTGGATAAACGGAACCGTCAGCCAGGACCAGTTCTACGATAAACTCGCCGTGGTGAGGGAAACGGAGGGTGCCTTTCTTGAGCTCGTCCATGGAACCGAGATATTGGTTCTCTGACATGCTGAAGGTAACCCACATAGGGCTCATCTTGGCCACATAGGTAAGGAGGCTGTCCGTTGCGGAAATGTAGGTCCCATCCTGCTTTTTGGCCTGACTGGAGAGGCCCGTCACCGGCGAGGTTATAACGGTATAGCTGAGATTCAACTCCGCTATTCTGACATTTCCTTGGGCGGACAGAACCGAGGCGGCAGCCTGCTGTTCGTTGCCCGTTGCGTCATCGAGGTCTTTCTTGCTGACGGCATTCTGATCCGCCAGAGGCTTAATTCTGGCCAGATTGGCCTTGGCCGTGGTCCACCGGGCCTGTTGCTGGGCTAACTCACCTCTGGCCTGCTGGAGAGCGGCCTGGAAATTCCTAGGGTCGATGCGGAATAAAACCTGTCCCTCCTTTACTAACGATCCTTCTTCATAGACCCGCTTGTCGAGGAAACCCTCGACACGAGACCGGATTTCCACCAGGTGGGAACTTTCAGTCTGCCCGACCCACTCGAACACCACGGGGGTGTCCTTGGGCGTGACGGTGATGGCAGTCACTTCCGCAGGCGGCCGCTGGGCGCCTCCCTTCTGATCCTTCCCGCATCCCGGCAGGAGGCCGACGACAAGGACGATACAAGATAAAACAAGAATAGAATTGCGACGGCTTGCCGTTTTCATAACTTCCCCCCCAAATTAAATTCACGAAATACTATATCATTTTATGTGGCCTGTCAAAAAAAAGTCAACAAAGAACCGCCTCTCAATCATTCACGTTCCTTCCGGCACATCAGCGCCTTCCTCTTCGACCCAGGCTTTAAGCAGGGTGAAAGCAACAGCCAGCACCACCGGGCCTATAAATATGCCGACGATACCGAAGGCAATAAGGCCGCCTATGACACC
>JAPLJZ010000018.1 GCA_026388335.1 Deltaproteobacteria bacterium | reverse complement strand
TTAAGGCAGCCGAGGCACAGAATATCTGGAGAAGAAGCAACAAACGCGGATAAAAGTCAACATTGTCCGGTTAGACGGGAGATGGAAGGGGCATACAGCTCATCATTACAATCGGTTACCGCTTGTAATGATGAATCCTTTCTCGGTAAGAAACATTTAAAGGGGTTGCGATTTCACATTCGCAACCCCTTTCTTTTTTTACAGCGGCCTAATGCCTGGTGATTAGGCCTTGAAGAGTATATCGATTCGAATGCTTTTTTCATGACTCTGTTTCTGCAAATTTCTCTCAAAATCTTCGCGCGATACGTCCATTTTCATTTTCCAGGAACCGAGGCGGATATTTTCGGCTCCATTATCCCTCCCCCTGATGATTTCCGCATAAGCCCCCACCCGATTGCAGTCACAGTAGCAGGTCAGGTAGGGCCAGATCGCCTGAACATTCTTTTGATAGCAATCGGGACAGAAACCCAGGCTGAGGGACAGATCGGGACAGGTTATCTCGATGGTATCGTCCATTTATTGAAATCCGTTTATAGTCGTTTATCAACGTTTGTTGTATTTGAACAGGACATTGGCCCCGACCACAATAAGTAGCACCGGCATCAGATATTTCCCTATGGCGTAGACTTGCATACCAAAGACCTCGGTCAGGAGAAAGACCACACCGACAGCAAGAATGATCCACCCTCCCAGGTCCTTGAAGCGCTGGATCAACGTGCCGACGGCAATCACAATCAATAACACCGGCCAGCTCCTGGTGAAGGACCAGATTTGGGTATTCCCCAGGATAACGAGCACCCCGAGGGTGATCAGGACCATACCGCCAGTAATGACGTGCATCTTTTCCTTTCTTTCCATGCCGCTCAAGCCTCCCTTTTAAAAAAGTATGCTTTTATTTGTCATCCCCTTTCAGGAAATGCCGGAAGAAGTCGATGGGAATGGGAAAGACTATGGTCGAATTGTTTTCCGCCGCAATCTGATTCAGGGTCTGCAAATAACGCAATTGCAAAGAGATAGGATCCTTGGTCATGACCTTTGCTGCCTCCAAAAGTTTCTCCGCCGCCTGATATTCTCCTTCGGCAGCGATAACTTTGGCCCTTCTCTCCCGTTCCGCTTCAGCCTGTTTGGCGATGGCCCGTTTCATCTCTTCAGGCAGGTCGATTTGCTTGACTTCCACCAACGAGACCTTGATGCCCCAGGGATCGGTGCTGCGATCAAGAATTTCCTGTAGATGCATATTGATTTTTTCTCTTTGTGATAAAATCTCATCCAGCTCCACCTGTCCGCAAACGCTCCTCAGGGTTGTCTGGGCAAGCTGCGACGTGGCGTAGAGATAGTTTTCCACGTCGGTGACTGCTGCATTTGCGTCGATGACCCGGAAATAGACAACGGCATTGACTTTAATGGAAACATTGTCCCGGGTAATAACGTCCTGAGGGGGAACATCCATCGTGATGGTACGCATATCGACTTTGACCATCTTATCGACAACGGGAATCAGGATGATCAGTCCCGGCCCTTTTACATCGATGATCCTTCCGAGGCGAAAAATTACGGCCCGCTCGTATTCATTCAAGATCCGTATGGCCGATGCTAAAAACATAATGACTAAAAAAACCAGTATCGTTACGGTGTACGTCATATTACTGCCCTCCCTTTCTAAATATCATTTATTTATTAAATTATTTATGGACAGCGCGCCTATTTTCGCTCCTGTCTTTCAACCTTTACCCTCAAACCATCAATCTGAATGACTCGGACCCGCGTCCCCTCTTCAAGGGGAGTGTCGCTAAAGGCCGCCCAATATTCTCCCCTCACCATTACCTTGCCTTCTTCATGAACCTTGGTCACGGTTTTTCCCTCGGCCCCGATCATCCCCTCTTTTCCGGTGTGCTTCTTGCGCATTTGTGCCTTAATGACCAGACTGATGACTCCGACAAAAAACAGTGAAATAATGGTCAGGGTCGGGATCAGGACTTTAAGGGAGACCCGCAGGGCAGGATCCGGGGAATCGAAGAGCATCAGGGAGCCAACGGCTAGGGAGACTATCCCGCCGACCGTGAGGATGCCGTGACTGACAACCTTGATTTCGGCAACAAAAAGAACTATCCCGAAGAGAATGAGGAGCACCGCCGCATAATTGACCGGCAGGGTCTGCATGGCGAAGAAGGCCATAATCAGAGAGATCCCGCCCACAACGCCGGGCAAAATTGCCCCGGGGGTGGAAAATTCAAAATACAACCCCGCCAAGCCCACTAGAAAGAGGATATAGGCGATGTTCGGATCGCTCAGGGTCGTGAGGATTCGATGCCGGGCGCCCATTTTTCTTTCTTTCAGAATCGCCCCGGAGGTCTTCAATATTATCTTTTTATCACCGACAAGCACCTGCTTCCCGTCGGCCAGTTTGAGAAGCTGCTGTACATCCGTAGCGACATAATCAATTACACCGTTTTTCATGGCCTCTTCCGCTGTGATGGAAGCGCTTATTCTCACGGCCTTTTCTACCCACTCCTCGTTTCTTCCCCTTATTTTGGCGATGCTCCGTACGTAGGCTGCGGCGTCATTGGCAACCTTTTCCATCATGGTCTTGTCTCCCCCGCCGCCGCCAAGACCGACCGGATGGGCGGCGCCGATGTTCGTTCCCGGGGCCATCCCCGCCACATGGGCCGCTACGGTAATGATGACGCCGGCGGAAGCCGCCCGGGCCCCGGAGGGATAAACATAGACAAAGACAGGTATCGGGGCGTTGAGAATGCCTTTGGCGATATCCCGCATGGAGAGATCGAGCCCCCCGGGGGTGTCAAGCAAGATAATCAGACCATAAGCCCCTTCTTTTCCCGCCTCAGTGATGTTCTGGGTGATGTATTCAGCCGCCGGAGGAGTAATGGCGCCGCTGATGGAAATGACATTAAACACCGGAGCAGGTTCCGCCGCCCCGAGGCAACCGGGCCAGGCGAAGGCAATCAGGAGCAGCAACAGCACCTTTAGTATTTTAGTGATTGACCTTTTTTTCATAACCATAATTTCCCTCACTTATCCCGAATCTTCAGCTAACAGTTTTATGATCTGTTGAACATCTTCCCATACCTGACGCTTCTGGGATGGATTCCGCAAGAGATAGGCCGGGTGATAAGTCGGCATCAGGGGAATGTCGTGATAACGGTGAAATTTTCCCCTCAGGAGGGAGATGGCAACATCGCTCTTTAAGAGTGTTTGGGCGGCAAACGTCCCCAGGGCACAGATCACCTTCGGCCGGATGGACTCTAATTGTTTCACAAGAAAGGGCTCACAGGCAGCGATCTCACCGGACTCCGGATTACGATTTCCCGGCGGCCGGCATTTGAGGATGTTGCAGATATAGACATCCTGTCGCTGCATCTTCATGGCCTCAATGATCTTCGTGAGGAGCTGTCCGGCTCGGCCGACAAAAGGCCGCCCCTGGTTGTCTTCGTCCGCCCCCGGGGCCTCGCCTACAAAGACAAGCTCGGCGTGGGGATTGCCTTCCCCGAAGACGATATTCTTTCTCCCCGTATGGAGCGCACAGCGCCGGCAATCTCCCAAGTCCGTGCGAACATCGTTCAGAGCGCCAGACTCGCTCGTACCCTTCAGGGCATGGGGCATGTCAGGGACGCTAAACCGGCGGTACGGTCCCGGAACGAGTATTTGAGGCGAGCTGGACGACCCCTGCGACGCCGGTGATGCATCCCTTCCTGGCAGTTCCACCGTCGGCGCCGCATCCCTTCCTGGCAGCGCTGCCGCCTGACGTCCCTTCGCGGGGGCTGAATCCACTCCCCGTAGCACCGATGATGGAGACACGGCTTCTCGCTGCACCCCGGTCCGGCGACCGGTATCGCCTTTAGCAGGTCTGTTCGGTGAAGTCGCCTCCGGCAGGGGTCCTCCTTGCATACAAAAGGAGGGCACATTCCCGTGCAACTCTCTGTCCGCCTCGATGTGGGAGCGCAGGGACCTGATCAGGACAAGCATCTCATCTTTAGCTGCGTTTTGCATTTGTCAGTATCTTTACCCGGTCTAAGATCCGGTTGGCAATATCCATCTTATCCATCAAGGGAACCTCTTCAACCCCCCCCCGGGGATCAAGAATCTTGATGATATTAGTATCACCTTGAAAGCCTGCCCCCGCCTGATGGAGATCATTGGCCACAATCAGATCCATGTTCTTCCCGAGGAGTTTGGCCCTGGCATTTTCAACGAGGTCTTCCGACTCCATGGCAAAACCCACCAGGACTCTGTTTTCCTTCTTGGCCCCGATCTCGGCAATGATATCAGGATTTCTTTCCAAATGGAGGGTCAAGGGACCTTTCTTCTTCTTGATCTTGGATTCCGAAAGCACGGCGGGCCGATAATCCGCCACGGCAGCCGCCTTGATGATCGCCGTGGTTCCCTCAAGGTGGCTCATCACGGCATTCCGCATCTCCAGAGCGCTCGTTACCGATATGAAAGTAATCCCCCGGGGAACCGCCAGGGAAGACGGCCCACTGATGAGAATAACCTCCGCCCCTCTCCTGCCGGCCATTGTCGCCAGGGCGTAACCCATTTTCCCCGATGAATAATTGGTAATGAAGCGGACGGGATCGAAGGGCTCCCGGGTAGGGCCGGCGGTAATGAGGATATGTTCACCCCGCAGGTCCTTATCCGTCCATGCCGACTCGATGGCCTCCACAATATCGTCAATATCTGCCAATCGCCCCAC
>JAPLJZ010000237.1 GCA_026388335.1 Deltaproteobacteria bacterium | reverse complement strand
CAGGAGGCGCCGATAAACATCCAGGACCACCGATTCTTCTCCCTCATGGGTGCTTCCGGCCACAAAAACAGGCCCTTCCGGCGCGATATTCAGACGCAGAGCGATTTCCTCCTGCAGGGCCGGAGAAACCTTCGCCGCCAGACCATCGTACTTGGCGTTTCCCATGACCTCCAAACGCTCCGGGGACAGGCCGAGGGAGAGAATCCGTTCCCCGTCAACATCGGAAATGACACCGACACGATCCACAAACGCAAGGACTCGCTTCCAGAAAAAACGGCTGAGCCGGTAACGGCGGAAAGACCGGGGAGAGATGCGGCCATTCACCATGATCACCTTAATTTTCAGTTCTTTACAGGTATGAAGGAAGTTCGGCCATAGTTCCGTCTCGGTCATGACAAAGACATCGGGATTGACCATTTTAATTACCTTGCGGACAACAAAAGGGATGTCGAGGGGATAATAAATGATAGCGGTGGCCTCTGTCGCCAGTGACCTGGCCATGTCCTGACCCGTTTCCGTACTGGTGGACAGGACAATACAGGCCCCCGGCAGCTCCGCCCGTAAAGCGGCAACAATGGGTGCGGCCGCCGTAACTTCCCCCACCGAGACGGCGTGAATCCAGATCCTGGGCGCTCCCTCCATCGCCAAGAAAAGTTCTTCCGCCATCATCCCGAATTTGGCGCCAAGACTCCGCCGGTATTTCCCCGTCAGCGCCATTTTCAGGACATAGTAGGGAACAGCCAGGCACGCGGCAATAAAAAGGGCAATATTGTAGAGGAAAAAAATCATTATAACTGTTTATTATATGGGCACATACGCTTTAACTCCCTGCCCTTCAAGGGGAGGGACGGGGTGGGAATGTGGTTCTGTGGAGAAGGGATTGACACCCCCGCTCCCTTACTGTATAGGAACGCCATGAGAATTATTGCCCCCTCCATACTTTCCGCCGATTTCAGCCGCCTGGGCGAGGAAATTATCGCTGTGGAAAAGGCGGGGGCAGACTGGATACACATCGATGTCATGGATGGTCATTTCGTGCCGAACCTGACCATCGGACCCGGCGTCGTAGCCTCCCTGCGGAAAACGACCAGTCTTCCCTTCGACGTCCACCTGATGATCTCCGATCCTGACCGCTATATCGATGCCTTTGCGGCGGCGGGAAGCGATTATATCACCGTCCATATGGAAGCAGCCACTCATCTGCATCGCACCATCGCCTATATAAAGGACAAAGGGAAAAAGGCAGGGGTTTCATTAAATCCTGCCACGCCTCTTACCCAGATCGAGCCGGTTCTGGCGGATCTGGATCTGCTGCTTATCATGACGGTTAATCCCGGATTCGGCGGCCAGAAGTTCATCCCTTCCATGATTCCCAAGATTCAGGCGGCAAGAAAATTGATCGATGCCCATGCACCTCATGTCCTTCTCGAAGTGGACGGCGGCATTACCACCGGGAACATTGGCACCGTTGCCGCAGCCGGGGCCAAGGCCTTCGTCGCCGGGGCCGCCGTATTCGGCAGCCATGACTACAACCAGACCATCGCCACGCTGAAAAACGCCTGATTCCGTTTCTAAATCAAAGCGCTATCTTCGTTGGCATCGGCAATCGGCTCCTCGACGTATGAAAAATACGCCTGCGTCCCCTCTGCCTTGCCGCCTTGATTTCATCTTTAACTTAGAGACGGAATGAGTCAGGAGAGTTTGGTAGTCAGCCTTTCCTGAACCTGCTTTGCCTCGTTTACGATCCTTTCCATAACCTCGGCCACTGTCGGTTCGTCGTGAATCAGACCTGTCGCCTGGCCAACGGGGAGAATGCCTTTATCCAGATCCCCCTCTTCCGTTGCCAACTGGAAGGCCTTGAAGCCATTAGCCAGATAGGCCATCTTCATGGCGTTGCTCCATCCGGAAGCGAGGATACCGATGAACAGCTTCAAGTAGGGCATATTCATCTGTCTGGCAACATCCCTGGAATTAACGAACGCCGCCGGCAGATCGACTCCCTTCTTGATGGCCCTTTCCGCCGCCTTCGTCTTGAGGACCCGGCACCAGATTCCATCCACCCGCTTGGAATAAAGGGTATCCGTCACATCCAGTTCAATGGAAAGATCCTTGAAATTCTTATGAAGAGGACTCTCTTTCGTTGTCATGAAACGGGTGCCCATAGCCACCCCCTCCGCCCCCAGGGCCAGGGCCGCCGCGAATCCCCGGCCATCGGCAACACCGCCCGCTGCCACTACGGGGATCTCCAGAACATTGGCCAGACTCGGGATCAGGACCATTGTCGTTACCGCTTCGCCATGGGCTGCCGCCTCATTCCCCGTGGCGATGACGCCGTCGGCGCCGTAATCCTGGGCCCGCTTGGCATGGCGGGCATTGACCACGGTAGCGAAGACCTTGCCGCCGTATTTGTGGGCCTCTTTCACCAGCCAGTCGCCTTTCCCCAATGCAAAGTTGATAACCGGAACCTGCTCCTGCAAAAGGATCTTCGCATTCTCTGCGGCCCCGGGCATGAGGAGAGTGGCGTTGCAACCAAACGGTTTGTCCGTCAAGCTGCGTATTTCCCGAATGGCCTTGCGCGTCTCTTCCGGGTCCATGGGACCTGTCGCCAGGATACCAAGGCCACCGGCATTGGAGACTGCCGCCACCATCTTCGGAATACTGATCCAGCTCATCCCGGAAAGAAAAATGGGGTACTTGATTCCTAATAGCTCGGTAATTCTTGTTTTCATAAAATATATCCTCCAGAAAATAGGGGAAAGCACCCCTATTTCATTCTAATCAATATGCCCGGTGCGTTATCATTCCAGCTCTCAAGAAAATACTCAGCGTCAGGTCGAACGCTCATTTACATCCCTTCCCCCAGTTGGTCAAGCAGATTTGCAGAAATAAAGAAAGGGGAGCAGAAAACATATCTACTCCCCCCTCAAAGACAGGAAATGAAACACCGAAAATAATTGGGGCGCTGTCCCCCTGTTATTTTGCCATCAGAGCCCTGCCGATGGTCAGGATCTCCGCTTCTTTCGTTCCCTCGTAGAGCTCCAGGATCTTCGCATCCCGGTACCACTTCTGGACCGAGTATTCGTCGATGTACCCATATCCGCCGTGAAGTTCCACGGCATTGTTGGCACAGAAGACCGCCGTCTGGCCGCTGTAAAACTTTGCCATCGCCGCCAGGGTGAAGTCCGGCTTCCCCTGGTCAACCAGCCAGGCCGATTTGTAGACGAGACCCCTTAAGGCCTCGATCATGATGGCCATTTCCGTGAGCTTCTTCTGGGTCAACTGGTAACTTCCCAAGGGCGCGCCAAAGGCTGTCCGCTCCTTGCAATACTTTACCGAGGTCTCCAGACAGGCCACCCCCAGGCCCAGGCCCTGGGCAGAGACCAGGATTCTGGTGACGTCAAAAAAGTGCATGAGCTGATAGAAGCCCCGGCCTTCCTTGCCCACCAGATTGCTCTGGGGCACCCGGACGTCCTCAAAGGCGATCTCCGCCGTATCGGAGGCACGGATTCCCATCTTGCCGTGGATCTTGTTCCGCGTCACGCCCTTGGCGTCGGCGGGGATAATGATCAGGCTGAAACTGTTGTGCTTTTTCTCCTCGGGATTGGTGATGCACTGGGTGACCATGAAGTCGCACACCGTCCCGTTGGTGATGAACATCTTGTTGCCGTTGACGATGTAGTCGCTGCCGTCCTTGACGGCCCGTGTCTTGTATCCCGCCACGTCGGTCCCCGCGTTGGCCTCAGTGAAGGCCCCGGCACTGACCAACTCCCCCCGGCAGACAGGGGGAATGTATTTCTGCTTCTGTTCTTCCGTGCCATACTGGAAGATTGCTTCGCATCCAAAAGTGGCCGCTCCGATATTCAGACCGATGCCCATATCAACCCGGGATAGTTCTTCCGTGATAATGGCGTTGCCCAGAAATCCCGCGCCGGCGCCGCCGTAAGCTTCGGGAACCCAGGCCCCGACCAGGCCATTCTCCGCCGCCTTTTTCCGTATCTCCGGGGTGTACTTCTCGTGCTCGTCACATTCCTTGCTCACCGGAGCGCACTCCGCCACGGCAAACTTGTAGGTCATCTCCCTCAACATCTTGAGTTCTTCGGTCAATTCAAAATCCACAATTTACCTCCGTTCCTCGTAAAAGAGTTATGAATGATGTGAAACACAGCAATTTTTTCTTTATCAAATGATATAGGTTTTCCTCAAATCCACCTTGTTGATCTTGCCGACGCTGGTCTTGGGAATTGCCGCCACGATCTCCACCCGGTCCGGAACACCGTACTTGGGAATCTTGCCCGCCTCGGATGCCTTCAGGACGAACTGGCGAAGTTCGTCGCCCGTGACCTTACCGACAAAATCCGGTCTCAGAACGGCCACCAGGAAAGGCCGCTCGCCCCACTTGGCATCGGGAATACCGATGGCCGCTGCCTCCATAACCGCCTCATGGTTAGCGATGACGTTCTCCAGATCCTGGGAGGAGATCCATTCACCCCCCGTCTTGATGACGTCTTTGATGCGGTCGGTAACCTGAAGGTATCCCTCCTTGTCGATCAAGCCTACATCGCCCGTGTGGAGCCAGCCGTCCGTCCAGAGTTCCTTGGATCGCTCCGGATCCTTGAAGTAACTATCCGTAAGCCAGGGCGCCCGGACGCAGACTTCCCCGGTGGCAACGCCGTCATGGGGCACGTCCCTTCCCAGGGGATCCTTGAGGCGCACATACACAAGGGGCGCCGGCAGACCGGTCTTGACGATGGTGTCCACATACTGTTCCTTCGGTTCGTTCAGCATCCATGGCTTGAGGTTGGCCGCCGTGAGGAGCGGGCAGGTTTCCGACATGCCGTAGGCTGCAAAGATCTGGATGCCCATTTCCATGGCTTCCAGGGCCAGACTCTTGGAGAGACGGGCGCCGCCGATGATGACCTTCCAGAAGGAGAGGTCAAATTTCTTGGCCGCCGGGCTGCTCACAAGCATCTGAATGATCGTCGGGACGCAGTGGGAAAAGGTCACCCTCTCCGTCAAGATCAGCTTCAGGAGCATTGCCGGTTCATAGCGCCCCGGATAAACCTGCTTGACCCCCAGCATCGTGGCCGCCCAAGGCATCCCCCAGGCATGGACATGGAACATGGGGGTGATGGGCATGTAGACATCGTTCGACCTTAGACGGGCGATGGATTCATAGGAACCGGTGGCCAGCAGGAGGGCCTGGGCATGGAGGACCAACTGGCGGTGGGAGAAATGGACGCCCTTGGGCAGGCCTGTCGTTCCGGTGGTGTAGAAGATCGTCGCCTGGGTGTTTTCGTCAAGATCGGGGAAATCATACGAGGACGCAGCTCCCGCCAGCATTTCCTCGTATTCCGTATCGAAGGGAATCTTTGATGCCGGTTTGGCGCCGTCATCGGTGATCAGGATGACTTTCTTGACCGTTGTCAGCTTGTCCCAGATCGCCTCGAGCATGGGGACAAAATCTTGATGGATCAGGACGATCTTGTCCTCCGCATGATTCATCGTATAGAGGACCTGTTCGGGAGAAAGGCGCCAATTCTGGGTATGCATGATCGCACCCATCATGGGGACGGCGAAGAAACACTCCAGATAGCGGTGGCTGTCATAGTCAATGACCACCGCCTGAGGCGGTGGCTTGTATTTAGTCCTGGAAGGTACCATGGGTTTCTACTTATTTAATCGAACAAGCCTTTCTGAACCTGTTCAACTTCCTTCTCTTTCTTCTCCTGCCATTTCACATACTTTCT
>JAPLJZ010000247.1:74378-89271 GCA_026388335.1 Deltaproteobacteria bacterium | reverse complement strand
CCTTCAAGGCCGGCGGATCTGTCACGGCGGGGAACGCCTCCCAGATGACGGACGGAGCGGCATTCTCCCTGCTCATGACGGCGGAGAAGGCCAAATCTCTTGGTCTGAAACCGTTGGCGAAACTGTCCTACTTTGCCGTGGCCGGCTGCAAGGCCGAAGAAATGGGCGTCGGCCCGGCCTATGCCATTCCCAAGGTTCTCAAGATGGCCGGTTTGACCCCCAAAGATATCGATGTTTATGAGATTAACGAGGCCTTTGCCTGCCAGGCGATATACTCCTGCCGGGCCATAGGGATCGAAGACCGCTACTTCGCCGGCGATGTCAACCCCAACGGCGGGGCTATCGCCCTGGGCCATCCCCTGGGCTGCACGGGGGCCAAGCTGACGGCCCAGCTCCTCCACGAACTGAAGCGCCGCAAAGCCAAACGCGGGATCGTTTCCATGTGTATCGGCGGCGGCATGGGCGCGGCCGCTATCTATGAAATGCTGTAATTAACCGTAATCAATGTCTACCCCCTCCTTAAAGGCCCTCTCCAGCGATGGAGAGGGCCTTTCCTTATAATTTATCATTGACCTGACCAGAACTTATTTTCTATACTTACCGATCATGATGCGGAACTTCTGTATGCGCTAAGGAGGGGAAAGTGAAAGCAGGCTTTATTCAGTTCAATCCGGAATTCGGTGAAATTGATCAAAATATTGGCAGGGCAAGGGCGCTGATGGCGTCGGTGGACGCCCAACTTGTCGTCTTGCCGGAGCTTTTCAACACGGGTTATCTGATTGCCACCCGGCAGGAGGCACGGGATCTTGCCGAGACCATCCCGCAGGGAAAAACGACCGCAGCCCTCTGTGAAATAGCCAGGGCGAAAAATCTTTATATTGTGGCCGGACTCATAGAGAAAGCAGGCGAGAAACTGTTCAATGCCGCCGTCCTGGTTTCTCCGGAGGGATATGTAGCTACGTACCGGAAGATGCATCTCTTCAATGAGGAAAAACTCTGGTTTGATCCGGGAGACAAGGGTTTCGAGGTTCATGATCTCGGGATATGCAGGATTGGTATCATGATCTGCTTCGACTGGTTTTTCCCCGAATCCATGAGGATTCTGTCTTTGCAAGGCGCCGATATCATCTGTCACCCTGCCAACCTGGTCCTGCCTTTCTGTCAAGATGCCATGGTTACCAGGTGCCTCGAAAACCGTGTTTACGCAATTACCGCTAACCGGACCGGAGTTGAAACGCGCGGCGGTAAAAGTTTCCGTTATACGGGGCGGAGCCAGATCACGGCGCCCGGGGCTCAGATCCTGTATCGTGGGGGTAGTGAATCAGACGAGGTTGGGGTGGCGGAGCTGGATCTTGCCGTGGTGAGAGAAAAGAAGATTAACGTATATAATGACTTGTTTGCGGATCGACGTCCGGATTATTACGGTTCCATTTGCTCATGATGCGGGCTGTTTTTTTTTCACGTACCTGTCAATTTTAACTTCACGATAAGGAGAGTTGACGCTTATGGCCCTGGTGTCGCTAATAAAGCAGATACCCCTTTTCAGTTCCCTTAATCATGAGGATATTGAGATCATTGCCGCGCTTTTGAGACGGCGGTCTATCAAGAAGGGGGATGTCATCTTTCAGAAGGGTGATGAAGGCACTGCCCTGTATGCCATTCTCAGTGGGCGCATCAAGATCATTGTAACAAGACCGGCAGGCGACAAAATTACCGTGGCCATTTTGAACGACGGAGATTTTTTTGGAGAGATGGCCTTGCTTGACGGCATGCCCAGATCAGCGGATGCTGTTGCCCTTGAAGAAACCCAATTGGCGGTTCTTGACCGGAATGATTTCCTGGCGTTTCTCGCCCAGCACGAGCATGCCGTGCTGGCAATTCTCAGGACCTTGTCATTAAGACTGCGCAAGACAGACGATCTCCTTTCGGAGATCTGTTTTTTAAGCCTTTCTGCGCGCATGGCAAAGAGATTGCTGGAGTTGGCAAGAGGTGAGCCGGAGGGCGGTCATGATGTTTCCTCCCTCGCAATGCGGATGACCCAGAAGGAACTTTCCAACCTCTTGGGAGTGTCCCGGGAAAGCGTCAACAAGGAGCTGAAAACTCTCCGGGACAAGGGCATTGTCAGTACGGAGCGTAGTAAGATTGTCATTCTCGATCAGGAGCTCCTGAAAAAGAGAGCCAAGTAAATTTTCCTTGAAATCAAATCCCCTTTAGTCTATAGAGTCTCCTCACGGGCGGTTAACTCAGCGGGAGAGTGCTACCTTCACACGGTAGAAGTCACTGGTTCAATCCCAGTACCGCCTACCATGAAAATCAGGGGGTTACGGGTCATACCGTGGCCCCTTTCTCGTTGGTGGGTGTACCCTTTGGGTGTGTATTTGTAAATTTCTCCTCTATTGTTGCCATCAATGCCATTAGGTTCGGATCGATAAAATGAATGTATCCTTCGGTAGTTGAAAGGTTTTTGTGTCTCAAGATCCTTTGTGCGGTCTTGCTCGATACTTTCTCCACATCTGCCAAGTATGAGGCCATGAAATGCCGAAAGGAATGGAACCCATAATAATGGTCAATTTCAACCATCTTTCCTTTGTCTTTCCCGCGCCATAACTTTATCACGCCTTTGCCGATAGGCGTTATGCCTGCCCTTTTGCAGATTGAGGCCATCATCCTCGGGCGATGATAGTACCGATCGCCCTTCTTTTCGCCATCCCTGACCGTCTTTTCATTAAAGTACACCCACTTATCCTGGGTGCGCTTTTGCCAACGAGTTTTCAGGGTATTATAAAGAACCTGATTCATCGGCATTTAATCGCTTTCATATGTTCCATCTTTCCGTTTCCGGGTCCATAGTGTGATCGTCTTTTTTTCAAAGTTGACATCTTTCCATCTGAGGCGGAGCATTTCATCGATGCGCCCCAAGAGGTGAAGGCAGCAAAGAACAAGGTCTTGATCATCCCCCGGCTTCGCTGCGGCGATGATCCTCAGAACTTCATCGACGGACGGGGTAGGGGGCTCTGGTTCATTCACGGCCATAGGATCAAGGGCAAGACATGGGTTCATCATGAACTGAAACTTATAGGGGTCCATTTTCTTAACCCATGCGAAGAGGGATGATAACTCTTGCCGGTGCTCATTATACGAATTGTTTATTGGCAGTGTATTCAGGTGATTGTGAATGTGAAGAGGGGCATATTGATCTATGGGCAGATCGCCTTGTGATGCTATGAACTTTTTGAAGGTGCTGTATTTCCGCTTTGCAACGTCCTTAACGAATTTTCTCTCTGCATACTAGAGATATTGTGCTGCATAATCTGAGAAGGCCATAAGGGTCTGAATCGGTGTTTGTGGAGCGGCCTTTAACTCCTTTCGGTGCTCCGCTTCCGCCTCTTCTGAATCTCTCTTGGTCTTGTAGCCTCTTCCTGTATATCTGGTCCCGCTACGCTTGAATTGGTGTCGCCAGTGTTTCCGCTCTTGGTCCCAGTAAGATCCCAATGATTACCTCCGGGTCAAATCTCACGCAACCCAGCCCGGCGGGTTTGAATCCGCCAAGTGCTTTTTGGCGCTTATACACCGTCCGGGTAGAGATTTGCAAGAGGCTTGCGACCTGTTTTACTGTTAACAGACTTTCCGGCATAATAGATCAGTTTTTAGTTCCCTTTTGAGTTGTCCTATTTAGATTATACTTCCGGGAAGGCATAAAAAAGGCCAAAGAAGGAAATAATTTAACAACGCACCGTCGTGCTATTGAAAATTCCATTATTCAGTTACTTCTCCACTTTCAGTTCCCCAAGATCAATTGGGGCAGCCAGCCACAACAAGCCATCACCAACCAAGGGAAGGTGCGGTTTATGATGTACCGGGATGCCATGAATTCCAATCTTCTGATCCGCGACATGGCAGAATTAAAACCAAACATCACCACAACGAGACTTAGAGCTTATTCTTAAATTTAGTTAAATTATTAGTGTCAAGAGCAAATAGACTTGTCCGCTTTTACTGTTCTTGAATGGAGGGCCATTTGAGAGCAGTAGGTGAGCGGCGGATGTTCGCTTTCCTCGTCAGCGGTTCTTGCTGAGGAGTTATCTATAGCCATTTTCCCGCAGCCCTTGCGGAGCATGGTGGGAAATATGGTTGTGGGTAACTTCGTTGGGTCATGCCGCCTTTCTGGGTTTTACTTCCATCAGTTTTCCCTGCTTGTCATAATCGGCCAGTTTTCTCGGGCCGTGGAAAATGGCGAGCGAGCCGTCCCGATAGCGACGGACCATCACCCTCACCCGGACGTAATGGCACCGATATTGGTTCGCCGGGATTTGCAGTTTATAACAATCCACGCTGACACAGTTGTCGGCATTGACGGTTCGTTCCTCCTGCTGGCAAAGGATGTCATCCAGATTCGCCCCAATCCAGCATGACCTTAATCCATAATCATGGATGTTTTTCCTCGATAATTGTGATACGAATGGCATTATGCGAACAAAAAAGTGGATTAAGATTATCCTGATTGCAGGGATTATAATATCAATGACCGATTTGGGCATTGCTGAAGAGTGGGGAACGATCATGTACGCCCGCCCAAAGACAATCATACGAGAAAAGCGATCCATGAATTCATCAATCAAAGGGGGGCTCGTCGCGGGACAGGCCGTTAAAACGGATTTCCTTAAAGACGGCTGGTATGCCGTCTTTCCACTGACCGAGACGCAGAGAAGGGAAGACAAAGCGCTTGGATATGTCTATACGACTCGTCTTTACAGCCAGCCACCGAAGTCATCCGTGGCTGCGCCTATAGGGAAAAAACCACCAGAGGACAAAACCACGATATCGGATGATAAAGAGAACATTAGCATTAATGTTAAGAATATAACTTTTAAACTGGACGATAACGGAAAAGAAGCCATACTGATAGAATTTGACCGTTTTTATACGCCAGCCATTTTTGCCATTCCGGGGAAATCAGCACGGATCGTTCTCGACATTGCCAATGTGTCTTCATTCAGGAAGGAATGGACCGTTATCAACGTAGGCGGCAAGATTATCAGGCGTATCCGTTGCAATGAGAATCCCCTAACCCACATGTTACGAATTGTCCTTGATGTAGAACCATCGAGTGATTATCACGTCCAGCCAGTATTCAGCGAAAGAGGAAATATTTATACGCTTGAAATATCAGAGGATAACAGCAAAAAAGAGTCGCCATAGAGATAGCGGCGGTCAGGCCGAACATAGGTGAGTATCGCTGAGCCCACGCTGGCCATCGTCAATCTATATTTTCCCGTTGCGTTTCCTCTCGAAGTATCTTCTCCACTAAAAGCTTCAATTCTTCTCCCTTGAAAGGTTTCTTCATTGCTCCGTGGAAGCCGTAATTGCTGTAATGCTCAATGACGGGATCATTTACATAGCCGGAAGCAATAATGGCCTTGATCTTCGGGTCTATCTTCAACAGCCGCTCCATGGTCAGCTGACCACCCAATCCCTGGCGCACCGTCAGGTCCAGGATCACCAGATCAAAGGGCCTGCCGTTATGAAGCGTTCTTGTGTAGATGGCAATCGCCTCCTGACCATCCTTCGCATCCGTCACGTCATAACCAAGCCGTTCTAGATAGGCCCGCTCGATCTCACGGATACTGCGTTCATCGTCCATGATAAGAATCCGCATGGTGTCGGTTGCTAATGCCTTCTTGACCTCTTTTTCTTTTGCTTGCTGATGCGCTACCCGCACCGGCAGATAAAGGTTAACCGCGGTCCCTTTCCCTGGTTTAGAATCCACCAAAATATATCCTTCGTGTTTCTTCAGGACGGAATAGCAGACCGAAAGGCCCAGCCCCATGCCTTTCTGCGCACCCATTCCCTTGGTGCTGAAATAGGGATCAAAGACCTTGTCCAAGTGTTCCTCCGTGATGCCGAAGCCTTCATCCGTAAAGGTGATCTTGACGTATGACCCTTCTTTGACGGGATATGCTGCTCCCTCATGTATCTCAACATTCTCCGTCCGTACCGTCAGTTTCCCTCCTTGGGGCATGGCCTCCACGGCGTTTGTTGTCAGGTTGTAAAAACACTGCCTCATCTGCAGCTCGTCGATCTCGGCGGGCCAGAGGTCATCCGCAAAGTCGAATGTGGCATTCACATGAGCCCCCTTTACCGTGCTGTGAACGGAGTCCCGCACAAGCTCCTCAACATCGCAGCTCTTCCTGAGGGGAAAACCACCTTTGGAAAAAGTGATCAGCCGGCTGGTCAGCTCTCCGGTCTGGTCTATGCACTGCTGGGCGGAGTCGAGATACCTGCAGGCCTTACTATCCGGATCCAGACCAAGGAGTGCCAGATCCATATATCCTTCCACCGCCATCATGAGATTGTTAAAATCGTGGGCAATCCCCCCGGCCAAAACGCCCAGAGATTCCAACTTGTGGGTCCGCAGCAGATCTTCCTTCATCCGCTTTTGTTCGGTGAACTCGACAAGAAAACCCTCATAATGCTTGGGATTGCCGGCATTGTCTCTGACAAGGCGGGTGTTTATTGAAGCCCAGAAGATACTCCCGTCCTTCCTGAATCCCTGGGTTTCAAAGCGCTTCACCTTTCCCGCTTCATCAATCAGGCGCATATGGGCCTGGCGTGTTTCGGGGTTGACATAGAGCTGCCTGCCGACATTTGTCACGGAACTCATTAGCTCCTCAGGTGATTCATAGCCGAAGATATGGGCAAGGGCCTGGTTAGCGCTCAGGAATCGACCATCGATAGTAGTCTGGAAAATACCCTCCATGGCATTATCGAAGATGGACCGATATTTTTCTTCGGCGGCCTTTCGTTCTGAAATGTCCCGCGAAGTCATGATTATGGCCTTCGCTTTACCTTGATCATCCCTGATCATGTCGCCGATCGACTCCAGCCAGAGATAGTGCCCGTACGCATGTTTTACCCGGTATTCGATTTTGACGGGCTCCTTGCTAGCAAAACCATCTGTAAATGCCTTAAGACAACGTTCTACATCGTCGGGGTGAACAATATTAAAGGCCGATTTATAAGCCGGGTCTTCCGATTTGTAGCCGAGTATCTTGGTATGAGCGGGACTTGAATATAAAGTGGCGCCCTGCAAATCGGTCACCCTGATCATGTCGGACATATTGTCCGTAATAAGGCCCAGCGTTTCCTCCGTCCGCTTGCGCTCGGAGATGTCCTCAACGAAACCTTCTATCGTCAACAGGCGGCCGTCTGCATCCTGGACCGGCCATATGTGCAGGTTGCCCGTGAAAGTGCTGCCATCCTTACGGCGGTATATGTTCTCAAAGCTTCTCAAGTTTGGATTTTCCATCATCAGGCGCACAATTCCCGATCGACGCTGCGGGTCAACATACATGTCGGTGGCGACATCTTTTACGGAGACAATGACGTCTTCGGGCGATTCGTAGCCAAACATATGCGCAAATTCAGGATTGGCAGTGATTATCTTTCCTGTCGCTGAAGACTGGAAGATCCCAATTGTTGCACTTTCAAATAACCTCCGGTATTTAGCTTCACTTGCGCGGATTGACTCCCCTGCCGGAGTTAGCGCCAATTTTGATCGCTCCAGATCCGCAGTCCTCTGTTTTGGCGAAGCCGATTCATGAAGCGATTCCTGCCTTGTCTTGGATGGATCATCCATCGGTTTGTCTCCTGCGTGATGATATACTCTGTGACATCGGAAAGGTTACGAAAGACGTACTTACAACGGGTTGATGGTTATCGATCAAAACCGCATATATTTATATGAGGGTAGATAGATACTAACGCGGGTTTTATGTCAAGTGAAATAGTTGCTAATTTCTTTGTTATCCTGGTCGTCCGGGCTGAATCTCGACCCCGCTGAAATCATCGCCATGACCGTCCGCAGCCGATCATTTACCCATCCCTCAATGAATTCATATAAATATTTGACTATCAATATAAGCATATGGGTGCAATACATAAATCATGTTAAAAAATATATTCTGATCGCCCAAAATCTATATGCTTTGTCTGATGTTTTCTTATTGCATCTCGTACCAATATATGGCATGCGTCTAAGTGTTTTCATGCAATCAGCTTTAACACAACATCCATCGTTCCCACGCCCCAGGCACCCCATGGTAACTGAGAGGGCGGAGCTGTATCTTTGCTAAATTAAAGCCCTTGCAGATCTATCCTCCTCTGCGGTGAGAATAAACCCTCTAATCAGTCTAAATGAAGTTACCCATGCAACCAAATATATGAGCAAATATTATGAAGCGCCCATGGCGGTTTCTGTCACACAAAGGGGGATGAAAATGATGCCCGAGAAGAAATACCACAATAAAGTAATAATATACGAGCGCATTTTCATGTGAAAGCACTGATGTGAAGTTATGAACAAATCTTATTTATGGAGTTTATCGGTCGTTTTCTTGATGATGCTCGTTCCCGGCTGTGGCGACAACTCAAAGAGCTTGGAGGGCAAGGTTGTTGACGGTAAGGGACGCTCTTTGGCCAGCGTAGCGGAAAAAAGGAATCCCATTGTCAATGAGGCTGGCCCTGCTCCTTCTACCGTCAAGGAGATCGGCAGGGACGGTCGTTTCATCGCCTATGACAACGGAACGGTTTTGGACACCGGAAGCGGGCTGATGTGGGCGGCGACGGACAACGGGTACGATATGGACTGGAAAGGCGCCAAGAGCTATTGCGAGAATTTTGGAGGGGGCGGCTACACGGACTGGCGGCTGCCGACGCAGGATGAGTTGGCAGGGTTGTATGATCCGGCGATAACTTATAAGACTAACTGCGGTTTCAGTGCCCAATTAACGAAATTGATTCGTCTTACCTGTACTACTCCATGGGCGTCTGAAACCCGTGGTCGTGACGCTGCCTGCTTCCGTTTCCTCAGCGGCACGCGATACTGGTCTCCCCAGGCGAGCGGCGACACCAACCGGGCTCTCCCGGTGCGTTTTGGCAAATAGTTCTATGGTGGATTTATGCATCTCATCTGGACAATATCAGATTCGACCCCCAGAATTCGTCCTTGACTTTGATATGTCGTAAGCCCTACAATTTAACCATGATTAAGGATTATTACCTTCACAAAACGCTAAAAAGCAAGACCTGACCCCCAATTAAAAAGGAGGTTTCACCAATGACGCAAACTTATGAAAAAGGAAAGCTCTACGATTTGCCCGTTATCGACCTGAAACCCGACACTAACCAACCCCGGAAATCGATGGATTCCCAGGCGCTGGAGGAGTTGGCCGCGTCGATCAAGACCCATGGCATCATCCAGCCGATCCTGTTTCGCGTTGCCGCCGACAGCCCCTACCTGTTCATCGTTGCCGGCGAGCGTCGCTACAAGGCCGCCCAGCAGGCGGGCCTGCTCGTCATTCCCGGGATCTGCGTGGAAGGCAACCCCTCCGAGATCGCCTTGGTGGAGAACATGCTCCGTCAGGATCTGACCCCCGTCGAGGAAGCCGAAGGTCTCCAATCCCTCATGACCGAGCAGAAATACACACAGGAGCAGTTGGGCGGCATCATCGGCAAGGCCCAGAGCACCCTGAGCGAGATCATGAGTCTCAACAAACTCCCCCAGGAAGTCCGGGATGACTGCCGAGGGGACCGGACGATCTCCAGAAGCGCTCTCATCGTTATCGCCAAAAAGAAGCAGGCCCGAGGGATGACGACAGCCTACAACGCCTACAAGGCCAAGTTGCAGAAGGGAAAAACCACCCGGCAGCAGAAAGACCCCAACGAGCCCCAGGTCGCCTTCGACATGATGGATAAGGCCATGACGAAGATTCAGTCCATCGATACGTCGGCCTGGACGGAAGACGATAAGACCAATTTCCTGGCGTCCCTTGCCAGCCTCAAGACAGAAATAGAAAACTATTTGACCGCCCACCCCCAGGCCCCGGCGGCGTCAGTGGCAGCGGTCCCGGCAACCAAGAAAAAATCGAAGAAGCTCCTCTGAGGAGACCACAAAACTTTTTGGTGGTCGTATGATTCTCCTGTAATATCGATAGCATAAATAGTATCGGTGTACCGATACTCCCTCAAAATCCCCCCGTATCCCCCTTTAGAAAAGGGGGACTTGAAAGAGAATAATCGCAGGAGATCGTCATGAGCGACAAGAATATCGAAACCATCACCCACGGTCTGGAGCCCATCGCCCTGATCATCCGGGCCGATTATGACGAACCGGGTATTAAATTTTTCACTCCCGGCAGTTTTTCCCAGCAGGTGGCTTACATGAAGCACCCTCAGGGCCACAAGATCAACGCCCACGTCCACAACATGATGACGCGGCAGGTCCTATACACTCAGGAAGTCCTCGTTGTCCGGCGGGGCAAGGTGAAGGTAAAGCTCTATGCGTCCAGCAAGGAATACATCGGCGACCGGATTCTGAACTCAGGCGACCTCATCCTCCTTTGCGGCGGCGGCCACTCCTTTGAAATGCTGGAAGAAACGTCCATGATCGAAGTGAAACAAGGTCCTTTCGCCGGCGATGGCGACAAGACGCGGTTCGACGAGGAATGCGGATGAATCTTTCTCTCCACCCAATGAAGCGAGGGACATGATGCCGCATCGTGTCCCTCTCATAAAGGAATGCCCATGATCCCCGTCAACGAACCCCTGATCGGAGAAAAAGAGATAGAATACGTCAACGAGTGCCTCCGCACCGGCTGGATTTCTTCTGCCGGGCGCTTCATCGAGGAATTCGAGGAGAAATGGGCCGCTTATTGCGGCATGAAATACGGCATCGCCATGAGCAACGGCACCACCGCCCTCCAGGCCGCCGTCGGCTGCATCGGCCTGGAACCCGGCGACAAGGTCATCATGCCCACCGTCACCATCATCTCTTGCGCCCAGGCGATCATCTACAACGGCGGCATTCCGATCCTTGTGGACAGCGATCCCCGCACCTGGTGCATGGACGTGGTCCAAGTCCGGGAAAAGGTCGAAGCGGAAATCAAGAGGGGCGACGGCAAACTGAAGGCCATCATGCCCGTCCACATCTACGGCCACCCCGTGGACATGGACCCGATCCGGGGGCTTGCCGAAAAGTACAATCTCAAAATCATCGAAGACGCCGCCGAGGTCCACGGCGCCGAGTACCTGACCGACCGCGCCACCGCAACCCCCCAATGGAAACGCTGCGGCGGCCTTGGCCACATCAGCGTCTTCAGCTTTTACGCCAACAAACTCATCACCACGGGCGAAGGCGGCATGGTCCTCACCAATGACCCCGCCTGCGCCGAGAAGGCAAGAAGCCTGCGCAATCTCTGCTTCCTCCCGCACCGTCGCTTCTATCACACCGAACTCGGCCACAACTTCCGCCTCACCAACATGCAGGCGGCCATCGGCCTTGGCCAACTGGAACGCATGGAGGAGATCATCGCAAAAAAACGCTGGATGGGGAAGGCCTACACGGAACGACTCCAGGGCATCTCCGGCCTCCAGTTGCCCGTGGAAGAGCCTTGGGCAAAACAGGTTTACTGGATGTACGGCATCGTCCTCAATGAAAGCACGGGCCTGGACGCCGTCCAATTTGCGCAGAAACTAAAGGAAAAAGGCGTGGAAACCAGGCCCTTCTTCCTGGGCATGCACGAACAGCCCGTTTTCCACGACATGGGACTCTTCAAGGACGAAAAATACCCCATCGCCGAACGCATCGCCAGGCAGGGCCTCTATCTCCCCTCAGGACTGACCTTGACTGAAGAACAACTGGACCAGGTCTGCAATGCTGTCCATAAGGTTCTCAAATAAGGCATGAAAATAGAATATTCAGCGCACATGGAGAACAGATTGACGGTAAGGAAAATTAGCCATGAACTTCCTAATCAGATATATGAAGGATCTCATGAAAGATATTTCGACATAGAGACCGGACATACAGTAGCGACGATGAGTGTGGTGTTATATGGAAAATTGAGAGAAGTTATGGTAGCATATGACCTTAAAGAACAGATCGTTAGGCTTTTAACAATTCATCCCTTGAAAGAAGGCCAGAAGGAAAACAGGTTGAACTCAGGACGATGGAGGAGGATAGAATGAATGCGTTTGAAGTTTATTATGATGAAAGTGAGGATATTCTGTATTTTGCCAAAGAGGGTCTGGAACACGAATTCGCAGAGATATCGCCCGGAATAAATGTTGAACTTGACGAAAATGGAAACCTAATCGGGATTGAACTATTCAATGCATCAACTTTATTGAAAAATGTCATCAACCCAATCGTCAAAAAGCTAAAAGCTGCGTAAGCTGCCAAATCAACAAGACAAACACAGAATATGAAAAATCAGAAGAAATTTATACTGCCATCGCAATCTGAATCTTCTGTCTTTGCCGACTACGCCCGCTATTACGACTTGCTCTATCGGGACAAAGACTACGCGGCGGAGGCCGAATATGTCGCAGGTCTGATCCGCAACTTTCATCCATCAGCCCGAGCCATCCTCGAACTGGGTTCCGGAACCGGCATTCACGCCTCCCTGCTGGCCGAAAAAGGCTTCACGGTGCATGGCATCGAGCGCAGCCCGGAAATGCTTGCCCGATCCCAGGCCCTGGCTGAAAACAGGGCTGCTGGGGACGGCCGTCTGACCTTCACCGAGGGAGACATTCGTAATATCCGTTTAAACAAGCGTTTCGATGTCGTGATCGCCCTGTTTCATGTCATCAGCTACCAGACAACCAATGAGGATGTGACAGCAGCATTCGAAACGGCCAGGCAGCACCTGAATCCCGGCGGCGTCTTCATATTCGACGTCTGGTATGGCCCGGCGGTGCTTACCGAGTGCCCCGCGGTCCGCATTAAACGGATGGTTGATAATCAGACCGAGATCACCCGACTGGCGGAGCCGATTCTTCACCCCAATGAAAACAGTGTAGATGTGAACTACCATGTGTTTGTGCGCGACCGCGGCACCCAGGCCGTCGCCGAATTGAAAGAAACCCACGCCATGCGGTATTTCTTCAAACCGGAGATTGAGAATGTCGCCGTCCAAACCGGTTTCCAAACCCTACACGCCGAAGAATGGCGCACGGGCGCCCAAATAGGCCCGGGCACATGGGGCGTCAGTTTTATCCTGCGGGCAGGGTAGAAGAAATTGACCCATTGGCGGGATATCTTTCCATGATGAAAAGGGATTGCATTCATGCCTGACATTTCCGCTAAAACACCTGCGCAAGATCGCGTGAACTCATGATACTAATAGCCGGCGGGGCTGGTTACATCGGTTCACATGCCAACAAAATCCTCAATAAACGAGGCTATGAAACGGTTGTCTATGACAATCTCAGCCGTGGCCATCAGGAATTTGCTAAATGGGGTCATTTCGTCCTGGGCGACTTGGCAGATAAAGATCAGTTGCGCCTCTGTTTCAAAACCTACCCGATTGAGGCGGTCATGCATTATTGTGCGTTCTGCTATGTAGGCGAGTCCGTCGATCATCCCTCTGAATATTACCGGAACAATGTGGTCAACACATTGAATCTTCTTGACGTCATAGTTGAATACGGCGTGAAATATTTCATCTTTTCTTCCACCTGTTCCACCTATGGCAATCCCCTCCAGATTCCGATGACAGAAGATCACCCTCAGCAGCCAATCAATCCTTATGGTAAATCCAAGCTCATGGTTGAACAAATCCTGAAAGATTACGATGCAGCTTATGGCATCCGTCATGTTTGCCTTCGCTATTTTAATGCGGCCGGGGCAGACCCGGAGGGGGAGATCGGGGAATGGCATGAACCGGAGCCGCATTTGATTCCTTTAGCCCTTCAGGTAGCAGCTGGGCAACGTGACCATGTTCAGATTTATGGGACGGATTATGACACCCCGGATGGAACGTGTATCCGTGATTACATCCACATTAACGATTTAGCCGCGGCCCACCTTTTGGCCCTTGAATATCTTCAGAGTGGTGCCCCCTCAGACGCTTTCAATCTTGGCAACGGCAACGGTTTTTCAGTTAAAGACGTCATCGGCGAGGCTGAACGTGTGACCGGCAAATCCATAAAAACTGTTGAGGCGGAAAGACGCCCCGGTGATCCCCCCATGCTCGTCGGAAGCTCAGAAAAAGCGAGGAAAATTCTGAACTGGCAACCTGAATATACAGATCTCGATGTAATTATCAAGACGGCTTGGCGCTGGCAGACCCTTGCGAAATAGTGATGAATTAGGAAAAATATGGATAAGAATATCGAAACCATCACCCACGGCTTGGAGCGCATTGCTCGGCAGGGGCGCTATTTACCGTCAGGACCGCCGCCTACCGAAACGCAAAGAGACTTGGTCTATGATACCGTAAATACCATTCTTGAGAATTGAAAGAAACCCAAAATATTTGCTCTGAGTTTATTTAACTTGAACCACTTCGGAGGCCCTATATGCCAGTTTCCTTGAAAGCGGCGGTAAAGAAATACCTTGGTAAAGTCGTAAACCTCATTTTATCTCAATCCCCAATAGTGACTTCCTACGAGACCGTCAGACTTCAAGAAAAAAATTCGCCCCAGGTAAAAATAAATCAGCGAATGCTGTTCAATTTCTACCGTCATTCAATTAGCCAGGGCTACCGATTCCCACTATCTGATACAGGGTTCCGAATATATTCCCAGTTTGAAGAAGACGGGATACTACTGTACATCTTTGCCGCCATCGGCACCCCGCACAAAACCTTCATCGACATCGGGTCGGCTGACGGTATCAACAGCAACTGTGCTAATTTTGCAGTTAATTTCGGTTGGAACGGCCTCTTTATAGATGGCAATCCGGCAAACATTGAGAGAGGAAGAAAATATTACGCAAGCAATCCTGACACCACCCTTTACCCACCAACATTCGTTAATGCATTCATCCAGAGGGAAAACATCAATGAACTGATTCGAGACAACGGATTTTTTTTGGGGGGGGGGGGGGGGGGGG